>CAIRWP010000093.1 GCA_903882335.1 uncultured Opitutia bacterium
GTTCCCGTCGACCCAGCCACGCTCAAGGCTAATCTCCTCAAGTGGATCGGTTCGTCCGGCACCTCGCACGGCGATGACGGTAAGCTGACGAAGGACGTGAAGCCCGGCAATCGCATGCACTACTACGCGATGTTCAATGTCGTTGGCCTCAATATCTCTAAGCAGCAGTTCACCGCCGAGGAGCTCGACTACCTCGCCGAATACCTCCTCACCCTCAAGTAACCCTTTCACCTTTCTACGCAGATGTCCCACGATTCGCACCACGCCCCTGTCGCCGACAAGATGGAGCTCGCGCCTGAGCGCAGCGACCTCGGCCTGTTCCGCCCCGACCGCACGCGCGGCTTCTGCGACTGGTTGACCACCGTTGACCACAAAAAAATCGGCATCATGTACGGTGCCTTCGCGATGCTCTTCTTCCTCGTCGGCGGCGTCGAGGCCTTGGCCATTCGCACGCAGTTGGCCCGCCCCGACAATGATTTCGTCACGGCGCGCATGTATAATCAGCTGTTCACGATGCACGGCACCACGATGATCTTCCTCGGGGTCATGCCGCTCTCGGCGGCGTTCTTCAACTTCCTTGTGCCGCTGCAAATCGGGGCTCGTGACGTCGCTTTCCCGCGCCTCAATGCCTTCTCGCTCTGGACGTTCGTGGCGGGCGCCATGGTGCTCAACGGCAGCTGGCTCTTCGAGTTTGCCCACCTCGCGGGTTGGTTCGACAACTTCGCTTGGCACAAGGCCTTGGTCTATACCGACTTTGTCCCCGCCAACGGTTGGTTCAGTTACGCCCCGCTCTCGGGCACCTTCGGTCAGGCCAACGCCGCCCTGCAGGCCCCGCGCTTCACCGGCGTCGGCACCGACTTCTGGATCATCGGCATCCAGATTCTCGGCATCGCCTCGCTGGCGGCTTCTTTCAACTTCATTTGCACCATCGTGAACATGCGCGCCAAGGGCATGACCATGATGCGCCTGCCAGTGTTCACCTGGATGGCGCTCGTCACTTCAGTCCTCATCATCCTGGCCTTCCCGGCCATCACTGTCGCGCTCATCGAGCTGATGTTCGACCGCCAGTTCGGTGCGAACTTCTTTAACCCCTCCGCGGGCGGGCAGCCCGTCCTGTGGCAGCACCTCTTCTGGATCTTCGGCCACCCAGAAGTTTACATCCTCGTCCTTCCGGCGATGGGTATCGTCTCGGAAATTTTGCCGACCTTCTCGGGCAAGGCCCTCTTCGGCTATCCGATCGTCGTCTTCTCGGGTGCCGTCATCGGCTTCCTCGGCTTCGCCGTCTGGAGCCACCACATGTTCACCACTGGTCTCGGTCCCATCCCGACCGCCGCGTTCGCGCTCCTTACCATGGCCATAGCGGTGCCCACCGGCGTGAAGATCTTCAACTGGCTCGGCACCATCTGGGGCGGCCGTATCCGCTTCACCCCGCCGATGGTCCTCGCCCTCGGCTTCATCTGGATGTTCATGTGCGGCGGCTTCTCCGGCGTCATGCACTCCGCGGCCCCGGCCGACTCCCAGCAGCAGGACAGCTACTTCGTCATCGCGCACTTCCACTACGTGCTCCTCGGCGGCGTGCTCCTCGGCCTGATGGCGGGCCTGTACTTCTGGTTCCCCAAGATCTTCGGCCGTATGCCCAACGCGACCCTCGCCTACGTGGCCTCCGGCCTCGTCATCCTCGGCTTCAACCTCGCCTTCGGCCCGATGCACTACCTCGGTCTCGCCGGTCAGCCCCGCCGCACCCACACCTACCACGCCGGCAACGGTTGGGAGGATTGGAACTTCGTCGCCACCATCGGCGCCTTCATCCTTGGCATCGGCGTGTTCATGGCCTTCGCCAATCTCGTCTACACCGCCTTCAAGGGCCCCAAGTGCTCCTCCGACCCGTGGGACGGTCGCACGCTCGAGTGGTCCCTGCCGTCGCCGGTGCCGGAGTACAACTTCGCCCAGAGCCCGGTCGTCGGCGCCCGCGACGCCTTCACCGAGCATAAGCACGGCACGAAGCGCATCGCCTACGAGGCGGACGGCGGCGAGGACGGCGTTCACATGCCCAGCCAGTCCTGGATGCCGATGCTCGCGGCCAGCGGCTTCCTCTTCGTCGGCTTCGGCATGCCCATGATGGCGATGGGGATCCCCCACGCTGGCTGGATTGTCGTCAGCGGTGTCGCCGTCCTCTTCGCCGGTATCTGGCTCTGGGCCCTCGAAGGCCCCGGCGGCTACATGCTGAAGACCCCCGCGGTGAGCCCGACCCCCGCCGGCGCCCCGGCCGCCGCGCCCTCGGCCCACTGATCGCCCGACCCACCCCGACCCTTATCCTACCATGTCGCAAGACGCCGCCCATCACGCCCCGACGTCCACGGGGATCGACCACAAGAAGCTCATCATGTGGCTTTTCCTGGCTTCCGACTGCATGTTCTTCGGGACCCTGATCTCGACGCACCTGCTGTACCGCAAGCTGTACCCGACCGGCTTCACGGACGCCGAGGGCCACCAGCAGTTCATCCAGAAACTCTTCAACATCGAGCTGACGTCCTTCTCGACGTTCATCCTGCTGATGTCCTCGTTCCTCATGGCGCTGGCGGTCTCGGCCATGCACAAGGGCCAGCTGAAGTCCTTCCGCCGCAATGTCGTGGGCGTGATTTTCTTCGGCCTCATCTTCCTGGGCTGCCAGGTCTACGAGTTCACCCACTTCTACCACCAGGGCCTCACCATCCAGAACAGCGTGCTTGGCTCCACCTTCTACGTGCTGACCGGCACGCACGGCACGCACGTCGCCATCGGCATCCTCTGGCTGGTGCTGCTGTATTTCTACAGCTTCACCGGCAAGCTCGGGGGCCACGTCGGCGCCCTGGACGTCGAGGTCGCCGGCCTCTACTGGCACTTCGTCGACATCGTCTGGATCATCATCTTCACCGCCGTCTACCTCGTCGAGTACCTCGGGCCCTCGGGCATCTGGGGCAACGGCTTGCCGGTCCTCGCCAAATAAACCCTTCCCACGACCATGTCCGACGCTGTTATTGACCAGAAGACCATCGCCATCGAGACGGAGCGGTACCACCACTTCATCACGCTGGCCCTCTGGCTCGCCGCGATCACCGGGGTGGAGATCGTGCTGATCTTCCTCCCGCTCCCGGCCGCGGCACTCCTCGGGGTCCTCTCCCTGCTCTCCGCCATCAAGTTCTTCGCGGTCATCCTGTGGTTCATGCACCTGATCTACGACGCGCGCCTGCTGTTCTGGCTGTTCTTCGCCGGCCTGGCCCTCGCGTTCGCCACGTTCACCGCCATGCTCGTGCTGTTCTCGGCTGACCGGATCGATACGAAGTGGTTCGCGTAAGGCCGCGGCCATGCGCCGCTGGCCCGTCCTGTTGCTCGGTCTCGCCCTCGGTGCGGCGGGTTGCCGGGAACAGGTGGCGCCCCGGCCGGTTCCCCTAACCCACGCGGCCTACGTGTGGCGGCAGGGGTGGGACCCCGCGGCCGTCGCGTCGCTCGCGGACCGCGCCTGGCCCGTTGGTCTGACCGAGCTCAACGTCCTCGTCGGCGAATGCGGCCTAGGCGCAGCCGGTCGGCGCGTGGTCCCGCCCTGGTCGGCCTTGCTCGGGACGAGCAAGACCGTGTCGCTCTCGGTGCGCATCGGGACCCGGCAGGCCCTGGGCGGCTCGGCCGAACCGGATCTCACGGAGGGTTTGACGCTCCTGCGGCAAGGCTGGGCGGAGGCCCGGGCCGCCGGGGTGACCGTCCCGAGCGTGCAGGTCGACTTCGATTGTCCCTCGCGGTTACTCCCCGCCTACGCCGAGCGGATCGCCGCGGCGAAGCGCGCCTGGCCAGAGGTTCGCGTGACCGTCACCACCTTGCCGACTTGGCTGAAGGAGCCCGGCTTCGCCCAGCTGATCGCCGCGGCCGATGGCTGGACGTTGCAACTGCACGGGACACACCGGCCCAATCTCGCGAAACCGGTCCCGTTGTTCGCGGAAGCGGAAGCCCTCGGCTGGATCGAGCAGGCGGAGACGTTCGGCCGGCCGTTCCGCATCGCCTTGCCGACCTACGCCTACCTGGCCTGCTACTCCGCCGCGGGCGCCTACCTGGGGGTGCGAGCCGAATCGGCCGAGCTGCCCAAGGGCACGGCCCGCACCCAGGTTCTCCCCGCCGACCCCGCCGCGGTGGTCCGCTTACTGGAGCGGCTGGCGGATCGCCGTCACGCGTACGTCCTCGGGGTCGACTGGTTCCGTCTACCGTTCCCCGGCGACCGCCAGAACTGGACGATGGCCGGCTGGGCACAGGTGATCGCCCGCCAGCCGATGCTGACCGCCTGCTCCCCCGAACTACGCGTCGACGGGGCCTTGGCGGATGTCGCCGTGGTCAACGCCACCGGTCAGCCCTTGCCGTTGCCCGCGGTCGAGGTGGCCTGGCGCGGAACGCGGGTCCTCGCGGCCGATGCCACGACGGACTGGATCGCGGCGTCCGGCCCCGAAGCCGTGACCTTCCGCCCGCACCCGCTCGCGGGCTTCCTGGCGCCCGGCGAGCGGCGCGTGGTCGGGTGGGTCCGGTTGACCGAGGCCCGGTCGGTCGAGGTCCGGATCCTCGGCGAATAACCCGGTCCGGATTTCGATTCCCATCCGCCCCGCGTTCTGTCATTTAGTTCTGCTTACGCGATGAAGATGCACTCCCTGGGATGGATCGGACTGATCGCCGGCCTCGGCGTGGCGTGGGCTTGTAGCGGTTGGAGTCCCGAAGAAGGGCTCGTCGCCGGCGACACCGCCTTGAGCCGCCCGTTCGAGACGAACTTCCAGGCCGACCTCATCGCCTATCACGGGCCCCGCGCCGCGGCGGAGGAGACCCGCTCGCTCTTCGCCCGGATGCATGAACCCAGCCAGCCGCGGGTCGTGGTCAGCGAAGGCCTGCTGGCCGAACTCCGGTCGGCGACCGCGGGGTGGACGGCGCCGCGCCGGGAGCAGCGGCTTCGCCCGATCGCGTCGTATCTCGCCGCCCGGCTGGCGGACACCGGCGGCATCTACCAGTTGTCGGCCGACGGCCCATGGAAGCTCGTCGTCGACGGGCCGGAGGTCGTCTTCCCCCCGCGCGCGCTCCGGACACACCGTTTTACCGCGAAGGACTTGCCGACGCTCGAGGCCGCCTACGCCGCGGCGGTGAAGGAATTGCCCGCGGAGTTCCGGCTCTACTTCCGTTCCCTGGATTACGCCGGGGCGGATGGCGCGCTGCTTTGCGATGAGTTGCTGGCCTTGCCGGTCGCCGAACGGAAACACCTGACGGCGCTGGCCTACTACCGCCGGGCCCGCCTCCGGATGGCGGACGTGCGCTCCGCCGGGCCGGATGACGCGACGGTGCGGCGCGCGTTGGCGGCGGTCCGCGCCGACTTGGAGGCCGTGGGCGCGGCGGTGCGGGCCGGGAGCGCCGATGTCGGGGGCGTCGCTTTCGCCGCGCAGGGCTGGCTGGCCCACCTGCGCTGCGCCGTGTTGCCTCTGCCGCGCCTGCGCGCGCTCGGCGAGGCCGACCTCGGCCAGGCCCTGCGGATCTACCTCGAGCAGCGCCGGGGGGGTGAGCCGACCGCGGACGACTCGATCATCCATATCCTGCGCTCCGCCGCCGGGTGCGAGGATTTCGCCGAGTGCGCGCGCGATCCCGAGTTGCGGCGATTGATGACGGCCTACCTGTGCGGCGGCGGCCAGCTCGACCAAGGCTCGGCTCCCTTCGACCGCGAAGGTCTGGTCGGGCACGCCAAAGCCTGGCTCGCGGCGTTGCGCGCGGCCCAGGTGGATTTCTCGGCCGATGCCGTCCGCCTCGCCGCGCTGGCCTACCGGGTCGGTGATTGGGAGGGCTGTGCGCAAACCCTGCGCGCCGCCCCGTCCGCCGA
>CAIRWP010000094.1 GCA_903882335.1 uncultured Opitutia bacterium
CGGACTTCCACTTCAGCTCGGTCAGATTGCGGGTGGAGCCATCGGCCATGAGCAGGGTCGGCTCGATCCAGTCGGCCCAGTCGCAGTTGGTGTCGCCGAGGTCGGAGACCAGCAGGTAAAGTTCCTTGGCACCCTTGAGGTCAGCGGTCAGTTCGGTCAGGCGAACCTTATCCTTAGCAGTGATGTCCTTAGTCTGCGCTACTGGCTTCCCTGCGGTCGGCGTGGCGGCAGGCGTGGCGGCTTTGGGGGCGGCCGGGGCGGCGGGTGCAGGAGCACCCGCGGCGGGACGGCCGAACTTGGCTTCGCGTTCGACCTGAATGGCGGCGGCCGGAATCTTGGCAAACTCGCCCGGCTGCGGAAGCTTGAGGCGAGGTGCGTTCTTGCCCTTATCATCCAGGTTGGCGTTGAGCTCATCTTCGGTAACTGGAGTGGACTTCACCCCCGCGGCCGGCACTTCGACCTTCGCGGCCCAGACAATGGCATTAAGCGCCAAGGTCCGGAAGCCATCGATGGCCCAGTTGCGATGGTTATGACCCCCGGAGAAACCGACCCCGCGGCCGCCATCGGCGCGTTCGACACCCCACATCAACGTCTGGACCTTACCGAGGCCGTCGACGCCGTGCTCGTTCCAAAGATTGATATACTTCTTCACGTTCTCCCGCGTCGGCACGGCCGTGACGAGGTCGAGCACCTTGCTGCGGTCAGCTGGGAAACGCATATTGTAATAGAACTCATCGTAGGCCTGCACGAGGCCGTTCACGCCGCGCGATACCGAATGATTCGGCAAAGCCTTGAGGTCAGCGACCCAATGCGGGTTCACGGACCAGCCCGTCTCAAAGGCGCCGCCAATCCAGGGACGGTAGTACTTTTCGCCATCCTTGGCATCGGGGTGGACGGCATAGTGCATGAACACGATACCCGTACCCTTCTTGGCCAGCTCATCGACCTTGGCCCAACCTTTGCCCACGACGCTCGTGCCGTCCGCGTAGATGACGAGGCACTTGATGCCGTCCAGGATCGTTTCATCCTTCGGCCAGCCCGAGACGACGGTGGCCTTCAGGCCGAGGCCGCTCTGCTCGTTGATGGCCTTGGCGAGCAGCTGGCAACCGGCGTTGAACTCGTGCTCACCGGGACCATGGCTCCGGCCGCCGGCCAGGAAGACGATGTCGGCGGGGGCGGCCGGGAGGCCGGCGACCGCAAACAAGACAAGGGCGCCGAGGGCGCGGAGGGCGATGGTCATCATAAAGATATGAGAGGGCGAGGGGTAGACGTTTGAGACAGGCGAAATTGGTCAGGGTTGGAAGAAAAATGGGCTCATGGGCGACGGATTTCCCGTCCCCCCGCCCAAACCTCCGCCTTCGGTGGCAAATCTTTGCATTTCTGCGCGGACCAACTACTTAAAGGAACATCACTCCACCCCCCTTGTTAGATAGAATGACGATGCGCCCGCGGTTCCCCGCTTTCCTCCTTGGCCTGCTCCCCCTGCTCGGGGCCGCGGAGGGCCCTGTCCCGACCCCGGCCCAGCGCGAGTTCTTCGAGAAGGAAGTCCGGCCGGTGCTGGCGGAGAACTGCTACTCCTGCCACGGCCCGAAGAAACAGAAGTCGGGCCTCCGGCTGGACTCCCGCGAGTTCATCCTGAAGGGCGGCGAGGTCGGTCCGGTCGCCGTGCCGGGTAATCCCGCCGCCAGCCGGCTGATCCTCTCGATCAACCACGCGAAGCAGAAGGACATCGAGGCCATGCCCGGCGAAGGCGAGAAACTCCCGGCGAACCAGATCGCGGCGCTGACCGAGTGGGTCAAGCAGGGCCTGCCCTGGCCGACGGAGAGCGGACCCGCCGTCACCGACCCGCGCAAGCATTGGGCGTTCCAACCCGTCCTCGCTCCCGCGGTGCCGACCGTCCGCGCCGCGGACCGCGTCCGCACGCCGGTCGACGCCTTCATCCTCGCCGGCCTCGAGGCCGAAGGTTTATCGCTCTCGCCCGAGGCGCCGCGCGAAGTCCTCGCCCGCCGGCTCTACCTCACGCTCTGGGGGCTCGCGCCGACGGCTGCCGAGATCGAAGCGTTCGCGCAGGACCGCGACCCGCAGGCGGTCGAGAAACTCGTCGATCGGCTGCTGGCCGCGCCGGCCTTCGGCGAACGCTGGGGACGCCACTGGCTCGACGTCGCACGCTACGCCGACACCAAGGGCTACGTCTTCGAGGAGGAGCGCCGCTACGCCTACGCCTACACCTACCGCGACTGGGTCATCGCCGCCTTCAACCGCGACCTGCCCTACGACCGCTTCCTCAAGCTCCAGCTCGCGGCCGACCAGCTCACCACCGGCGAGGACAACCGCGACCTCGCCGCGCTCGGCTACCTGACGTTGGGTCGCCGCTTCCTGAACAACCAACACGACATCATCGACGACCGCATCGATGTCGTGATGCGCGGGATGCAGGGCCTGACCATGGCCTGCGCCCGCTGCCACGACCACAAGTTCGACCCGATCTCGACGGGCGAGTACTACTCGCTGCACGCGATCTTCAGCTCCTCCGAGGAGCCGAAGGAGAAACCGCTACTGAAGCCCTTCACGCCGACGAAGGAGTCGATGGAGTTCGAGGCCGAGCTCGCCCGTCTGCAGAAGAAAGGGTCCGACTTCGTGACGTCCCGCCGCGAGGGTTCCTTCAGCGCGACCAAGACGACCGCGTACCTGACCTTGCTCCGCCGCGCCCTGGCCGATCCGAAGCTCAACGCCGACCAGGAGGCGAAACGACTGGCGCTCTACCCCGCCGTGCTCGCGGGCTGGAAGAAGGTCGTCCAACCGAGGTTGCAACCGAACGACCCGATCTGGGGCCTCTGGTCCCGCCTGGCCGCCACGCCGGATGACCAGTTCGGTGCGGCCCTGTCGGCCCAGCTCGCGGCGAAGCCTGAACTGACGATCGACCCCCTGCTGAAGGCCGAGCTGACCAAGGCGATGCCGAAGAAATCCGACGAATTGGCGGCGACCTACGCCCACCTCCTCGCCGCGGCGCGCGGCAAGTCCGCGGAACCGGGCCGCAAGCCTTGGTCGGAACTCATCGACGCACCGAACGGACCGACCGCGCCCACCGCCGAATCCCTGATCGGCACCTACGTCACCGCCGACGCCCAAGGCTACCGCAAGTTGGTCCGCGAGGCCGAGGCCTACAAGGCGACCAACCCCAAGAGCCCGCCGCGCGCGATGGTGATGGTCGACAAGCCCAAGCCCGTGAACGGCACCATCCTGCTGCGCGGCAACCCCGGCCGTCCGGGCAAGACCGTGCCGCGCCAGTTCCTCGAGATCCTTTCCACCGCCCCGCGCCGCCCGTTCACCGAAGGCAGCGGCCGCCGCGAGCTCGCCGAGGCCATCGCCAGCCCGACCAATCCGCTCACCGCCCGTGTGATGGTGAATCGCTTATGGCTGCAGGTCTTCGGCCAGCCGCTGGTGGAGACCCCGAGTGATTTCGGCGTCCGCACCCCGCCGCCCAAGAACCCCGCGCTCCTGGAACACCTCTCCGCCCGCTTCGTCGCCGACGGCTGGTCCGTGAAGCGTCTCCTGCGTTCGCTCGTGTTGTCGGCCACCTTCCGCCAGTCGTCCGTTCCGCACGCCGCCGGCCTCGCCAAGGACCCGGAGAACCAGCTGCTCGGGCGCATGAACCGTCGACGGATGGATTTCGAGACCATGCGCGACAGCATGCTGCGCGTCGCCGGACGCACGGAGGGCAAGACCGGCGGGCAGCCGTTCGACCTGATCGCCGACTTCACCACGCCGCGGCGCACGGTCTACGGATTCATCGATCGCCAGAACCTCCCCGCGGTGTTCCGCACCTTCGATTTCGCCAACCCGGATTACCACGTGGCGAAGCGCAATCAGACCACCACCCCGCAGCAGGCGCTCTGGATGATCAACCACCCGTTCACCCGCACCCTGTCCGATGGCCTGGCGGCGAAGGCGACGGGCGGGACCGACGCCGAGAAGGCGCAGGCCTTGTACCGCGCCATCCTGGGCCGCGCCGCCACGCCGGCCGAGGTCGGCCTCGCCACCGGGTTCATCCGTGATTTCGGGACCGCCCCGCCCCCCGCCGTCTGGCTCAACGGCATCGGCGGCTGGAACGCCGCCCGGAAGGTCGTCGAATTCACCGAGATGAAGACCCGTACGGATGACCGGGTCGCGCCCCAGGCGAAGATTCCCGACGCGGTCAATGGCTTCGCGTTCCTCACCGCCAAGGGCGGCCATCCCGGCAACGACGAACGTCATGCGGTGATCCGTCGCTGGCGTTCGGGCGCCGCCGCTCAGGCCCGCGTCGAGGGCGAACTGAAAGTGGCGGCCAAGACCAGCCAGGGCGTCCGTGCGCGCATCGTCAGCGACCGGCGCGGCCTCCTCGGCGAATGGACCGTGAAGGGCGGCGAGGCGACCGCCGTCACCCTCGCCTCGCTGGAGCTCGCGGCCGGCGAGACGCTCGACTTCATCCTCGACGACCTGAACGGCGCCAACAGCGACGGCTTCGCCTGGGCGCCGACGATCAAGGACGCCAAGACCGGCGAGACCATCGCATCGGCCGCCGCCGAATTCGGCAAGGGCGTCGATGCCCAATCCGCCTGGTCCGCCCTCGCCCAGGTCCTCCTCGAATCCAACGAATTCAACTTCGTCGACTGATGACCCCCGCCGAACTCTTCCAACACAGCCGCCGGGAATTCCTCCGCAAGTGCGGCATGGGCCTCGGCGCCACCGCGATGGCGGCCATGCTGCAGCGCGAGCTGCGCGCCGCGCCGGTGGCGGTCGATCCGCTCCGCCCGCTGGCGCCCCGGCGCCCGCCGCTGCCCGCCAAGGCCAAGCACGTCATCCACATCTTCGCCAACGGCGGCCCGTCCCACGTCGACACCTTCGACCGCAAGACCACGCTCGACAAGTACCATGGCCAGAAGCTGCCGGGCGACTACATCGCGACCGAACGCAAAACCGGCGCGGCCTTCCGTTCGCCGTTCACGTGGAAGCGCTACGGCAAGAGCGGCCTCGAGGTCAGCGAGCTCTTCGCCAAGACCGCCGAGTTCGCCGACGACCTTTGCGTGATCCGCTCGATGAAGGCGGACGTGCCCAACCATGAGCCGTCGCTGCTGCTGATGAACTGCGGCGAGGCCCGCCAGGTGCGGCCGTCCTTCGGGTCGTGGGTGACTTACGGGCTCGGCACCGAGAACGAGAACCTTCCGGGCTTCATGACGCTCTGTCCCGGCGGCTACCCGATCCAGGAGACACAGAACTGGCAGTGCGGCTTCCTGCCCGGCGTGTACCAAGGCAACTACGTCGACTCCGCCAAGCGCAACGTCGACGACCTCATCGAGAACATCCGCAACCGCGGCCTCTCCCGCCCCGCCCAGCGCCGCCAGCTCGACCTGCTGGCCCGCCTCAACGCCGAGCACAAGGCCGCCCGCGCCGAGGATGCCGCCCTCGAGGCCCGCGCCCAGTCCTTCGAGATGGCCTACCGCATGCAGCTCGAGGCCACCGACGCTTTCGATATCAGCCGCGAGCCCGAGGCGATCCGCGCGATGTACGGCGACACGACCCAGGGCCGTCAGTTCCTGATCGCCCGCCGGCTCGTCGAACGCGGCGTGCGGTTCGTCCAGCTCTGGCACGGGAACGGCCAGCCGTGGGACAGCCACGACGACCTCGAGGTCCAGCACCGCCGCCTGGCTAACGAGGCTGACCAGCCGATCGCGGCCCTGCTGCGCGACCTCAAGCAGCGCGGGCTGCTCGACGAGACCTTGGTGATCTGGGGCGGCGAGTTCGGCCGCACCCCGACCGTGGAGCTGCCGACGCCGGGCTCGAACGCCGGCAAGATCAACGGCCGCGACCACAACAACCACGGTTTCACCATGTGGCTGGCCGGCGGCGGTGCCAAGGGCGGCATCGTCCACGGCGAGACCGACGAGTTCGGCTTCAAGTCCGTCAAGGACGTCGTCCATGTGCACGACCTGCACGCGACCTTGCTCCGCCTGCTCGGCTTCAACCACGAGGAGTTCACCTTCCGGAGCTCGGGCCGGGATTTCCGCCTGACCGACGTGCACGGGAAGATCATCTCGAACCTGATCGCCTGAGGATGCGCCGCCTGCTCGCCCTGCTGGCGGTGACCGGCGCCGCCCTCGCCCAGACCGACCCGCGGGTCCTCCGGGATGTTCCGTACCGCACGGGTGACGATCAGACCGCCTACGAGCGCGAACGCTGCAAGCTGGACCTGACCCTCCCGGCCCCGACCGCGCAGCCGTTCTCGACCTACGTCTGGTTCTACGGCGGCGGCCTGAAGAACGGCGGCAAGGACCTGCCGAGCGAACACTGCGCCGAGATTGCCCGGAGCTTCGCCCGCGAAGGCATCGCCGTGGTCGTCCCGGATTACCGGCTCAACCCGAAGGCGAAGTACCCGGAATACGTCGACGATGCCGCCGCCGCCTTCGCCTGGACGCTGCGCAACATCGCCCGGCATGGCGGCGACCCCCGCAAAGTCTTCCTCGGCGGGCACTCCGCCGGCGGTTACCTCGCCCTGTTGGTGGGCTTCGACGAGTCGCGGCTGCGCCCCTACGGCTTCGGCCTCAAGGACGTGGCCGGCATCGCGCAGGTCAGCGGCCAGGTCTTCACGCACTACACCGTCCGCGAGGAGCGAGGACTGGCCCGGCACGTGACCATCTCCGACGAAGCCGCACCGGCTTTCTTCGTACGCAAGGCGCTCCCGCCGGTGCTGACGCTCTACGCGGAGAACGACATGGCGGGACGGGCCGAGGAGAATCTTTACCTGCTGGCGATGCTCAAGGGCGCCGGCCACGCCGAAACCACGTCGCTCCGGGCGATGGGCAAGGACCACGGGAGCGTCGGCCATGACCTGCGGCTGGCCGCGGACCCCGGCCATCAGGCGGTGGTGCGCTTCATCCGGACGCAGGCGGAACGCCGCTGACCGCCCGGGCGCGCGGGACGTTTTCCCGCTTCCCCTGCCCGCCGATTTCGACAGGTTGGTGGCACCCCGCCATGCGACGACTCCTCGCCCTGTTCTGCAGCTTGCCCGCCCTGCTTCGCGCCGAGGCGCCGGCACCCACCTACGATGTCGTCGTCTACGGGGGCACCTCCGCCGCCATCATCGCGGCGGTCCAAGCGAAGAAGATGGGCAAGACCGTCATCGTCGTCAGCCCCGACCGGCATCTCGGCGGGCTCTCGAGCGGTGGCCTCGGCTGGACCGACTCCGGCGACAAGTCCGTCATCGGCGGGCTCGCGCGCGACTTCTACCACCGGGTCTGGCAGGCCTACCAGCAGCCCGGGGCATGGAAGCACGAAGCACGAGAGAAGTTCGGCAATAAAGGCCAGGGCACCGTCGCGATGGACGCAGGCTCGCGCACGATGTGGATCTTCGAACCTTCGGTCGCGGAGCAGGTGTTCGAGGGCTACGTGAAGGAATTCGGCCTCGTCGTCGAGCGCGACGAATGGCTGGACCGCGTACAGGGCGTCGCGAAGACGGACGGCCGCATCACCTCGCTGCGCACCCTTTCCGGCAAGACCTACCGCGGTCGGATGTTCATCGACGCCACCTACGAAGGCGACCTCATGGCCGCCGCCGGCGTGAGCTACACGTTCGGTCGTGAACCCAACGCGGCCTTCGATGAGACCTTGAACGGCATCCAACTCGGGCATGCCAAGTCGCACCAATTTGCAGGCAAGGTTGATCCCTACGTCATTGAAGGCGACCCGAAGTCCGGCCTCTTGCCCCGTATCCAGGACATCCCCGTCGGCGGCCAAGACGGCGCCGGCGACAAGAAGATTCAAGCGTACAACTTCCGCATGTGCCTGACCAAGGTGGCGGCCAACCGCGTCGAGTTCCCGAAGCCGCCGGGTTACGACCCCAAACAATACGCCCTCCTCGCCCGGGCCTTAGCTCAAGGCTCCACGTATGTCTTCGGCAAGTTCGACCTGATTCCCAACGCGAAGACCGATACCAATAACCATGGGCCTTTCAGCACGGACAACATCGGCATGAACTGGGACTACCCCGACGCCTCCTATGAGCGCCGTCGCGAGATCATCGCCGAGCATCGCCAGTACCAGCAGGGCTATCTCTACTTCCTGGCCAACGACCCGTCCGTGCCTGCGAAGATCCGAGAAAGCTTCGCCCAGTGGGGGCTGGCCAAAGATGAATTCACCGACAACGGCCACTGGCCCCATCAAATCTACGTCCGCGAGGCCCGTCGCATGACCGCGGATGTCGTCGTCAACGAGAACCACCTGAAGCGGAAGATTCCGACCCCACGATCCGTGGGTATGGGTTCCTACAACATGGATTCCCACAACGTGCAGCGCATCGTCGTCCGGGACGCCGACGGCAAGGCCTACGTCCGCAACGAAGGCGACGTGCAGGTGAACCCTGGCCGCCCCTACCCCATCGACTACGGCGCGCTGACCCCGAAGAAGGAGCAGTGCGCGAACTTGCTGGTCCCGGTCTGCGTGAGCTGCACACACATCGCCTATGGCTCCATCCGCATGGAGCCAGTGTTCATGATCCTCGGGCAATCCGCCGCGACCGCCGCCTGCCTCGCGCTGGACCAGCAGGTGGCCGTGCAGGACGTCCCCTACGCGGGGCTGCTCGCCCGCCTTCAGTCCGATGGTCAGATCGTCGACCGCCTCGTCGTCCGCAACACCCGCAAGGATGGCACCCTGTTGCCCGGCGTGACAGTGGACGATGCCGACGCCAAGCTCAGCGGCACCTGGACCGAGAGCACCGCCTCCCCGGCCTTCGTCGGCCCCGGCTACCGCCATGACGCCAAGGGCGAGCACGGCGCGGCCTCCGCCCGGTTCGAAGCCAAGCTACCGAAGGCGGGCCGCTACGAGGTCTTCCTCGCACTCGTCCCCAACCTTAACCGGGCCACCAACGCCGAAGTCCGGATCGACCATGAGGCCGGGCCGACCACGCGGACCGTCAACCTGGCTAAGGGCCCGGCCGACAACCTGGTCTCCCTCGGGACCTATGATTTCGACGGTCGCACCCCCGCCGCGGTGATCGTCACCAACGCCGGGGCGAACGGCTTCGTGGTCATCGACGCCGTCAACTGGCAGGCCCGCTGATTCGGCTGGAGTCGGGGTCGTTTCCCGTTGAAACCTCGCCCTCGGGGGCTTGTCTTAAGGTTCGTCCCCATGACCGCGCCCCTTGCCCGCCTGTCCGTCCTCGCCGCCCTCTTGCTCGCCCTCCCCGGTCGCGGCGCCGACGACGCCGTGCAGTTCAACCGCGACATCCGTCCGATCATGTCGGACACCTGCTTCCATTGCCACGGCTTCGACGCCAAGTCACGCAAGGGCGGACTGCGCCTGGACCTTCGCGAGGAGGCGCTGAAGGCCGGCAAGAGCGGCGCGCTCGCCATCGTGCCGGGTAAACCCGACGAGTCCGAGGTCATCAAGCGTCTCTATACGAAGGATGAGGACGACCTGATGCCGCAGAAGGAGTCCCACAAGACGCTGACGAACGCGCAGAAGGAACTCTTCCGTCGGTGGATCGCCCAGGGTGCGCCGTACGAGGCCCACTGGGCCTACGTCCCGCTGAAGGCCCCCGCGATCCCCGCCATGCCCGCCGGGGGCCGCAACCCGATCGACGCGTTCATCGGCGCGAAGCTCGCCGAGAAGCGGATCGTCCCCGCAGCCGAGGCTGCCAAGGAACGCCTGCTGCGCCGCCTCACCCTCGACCTCACCGGTCTGCCGCCCACGCCGGCCGAACTCGCCGCGTACCTCGCGGACAATACCCCCGACGCCTACGAGAAGCAGGTCGACCGTCTGCTGGCCTCGCCGCACTACGGCGAGCGCATGGCGGTGTGGTGGCTCGATATCGCCCGCTTCGCGGACACGGTCGGCTTCCACGGCGACCAGAACCAGCGCATCTTCCCTTACCGCGACTACGTGATCAATGCCTTCAACGCCAATAAGCCGTTCGACGCCTTCACGCGCGAACAGCTGGCAGGCGACCTCCTGCCTGGATCGACCGAGGAGCAGAAGGTGGCCTCCGGCTACAACCGGCTGAACATGATGACCCGCGAGGGCGGCGCCCAGCCCAAGGAATACCTCGCCAAGTACGGTGCCGAACGCGTCCGCTCCGTCTCCGCCGCGTGGCTCGGCTCGACCTTCGGGTGCGCCGAATGCCACGACCACAAGTTCGATCCGATCAAGTCGGCCGACTTCTACACGCTGCAGGCGTTCTTCGCTGACGTGAAGCAGTGGGGCGTCTACGCGGACTACGCCTACACGCCGGAACCCGAGCTGAAAGGCGTGAACAACGACTCGCCCTTCCCGCCCGAGGTCAAGACCACGAGCCCTTACCTGCTTAAGCAGGACGCCAAGGCGCGCCGGGAGATCGGGGCGTTCGCGCTGGCGAAGACCGACCCGACGAAGGTCGCCGCCTGGGTCGATCAGACCAAGGCCTTCCTCGCGAAGTCCCCGAGCGGCTGGGTCGAGCCGGCTGGCATGTTCGAAGTCCGCAAGCCCGCCCCCGACTCCAAGACCGCGGTCAAAGCGGCCCCGGATGCCAAGACCACCGCCAAGAACCCGCCGTCACCCAACACCGTCAAGCCAGCCGAACCCGCCAAGGAATCCTTCGCCGCCGGTCAGCCGGTGGTGCCGCGCCGTCGCGTCGCCAAGGGTGATAACCTGATCGTGGAAATGACGCCCGGCCCGATGCGGATCGCGGCGATCCGGCTGACCCTCCCGCAAGCGAAACCCGGCGAGCGCGCGAGTTTCAGCGTGGCCTTCTCGATCCGACCCGCCAAAGGCAAGGAGCGTAAGTTGAACGTCGCCTTCGCCGACGCGACCACCAAGGACGTCCGCTATAGCGGCGGCGCCGAGGTGCTCGGCATCGGCAACACCTGGTCCCTGACCGTCCCCGAAGGACCGGCCCCGCAAGCCGTCTGGTTGCTGGACAACCCGGTCGAGCTCGCCGCGGGCGACACCGTTGTCGCGACCATCGACCCCGGCTCCGCCACCCCGTTCCGCGTCGGACTCAGCCCGCTGGGGGACTACGACCCGCTGACCTTGGCCGACGAATCGCTGTTGGCGGCCCTGCGCCAGGGCGCCACCGATGACGCGCGACGCGGCCGTCTGGCCGCCGCCTTCCTCTGCGCCACCCAGCCGGTCCGGGCCGACTTCGAGCAGGTGAAGGCGATGGCCGCCAAACTGCGCGAGTATCGCCGCGGTGTCGCCTGGTCCCTCGTCACCGAGGCGCGCGCGCCGCTGACCGTCCGCGTGCTTCCGCGCGGCAACTTCCTCGACACGTCGGGCCCGGTCGTGCTGCCCGCGACGCCCTCCTTCCTGCCGGGCTACCGCCAGAGCAACGAGACGAAACGCCTGAACCGGCTGGACCTGGCGAACTGGCTGACGTCCAAGGAGAATCCCATCACCGCGCGCACATTCACGAACCGCCTCTGGCAGATCTTCCACGGCACCGGGCTGTCCGCCGCCTTGGACGACCTTGGTTCGCAGGGCGAGCCGCCCTCGCACCCGGAGCTGCTCGACTGGCTTTCGCTCGAGTTCCGCGACCACGGCTGGGACGTGAAGCGACTGGTCCGCCTGATGGTGACGAGCCGGACCTACCGGCAAAGCAGCAGCCTCCGCGCCGACCTGAAGGACGTCGACCCGAACAACCGCCTGCTGGCCTCGCAGAACCCCCGCCGACTCGACGCCGAGTTCGTCCGCGACAACGCCCTCGCCATCGCCGGCCTGCTGAACCTCGAGGACGTCGGCGGCCCCAGCGTGAAGCCCTACCAGCCCGACGGTTTCTATGAACCGCTGCAATTCCCCAACCGCACGTACGTCGCGAGCAAGGATGCCGAACAGTGGCGCCGGGGCCTCTACATGCACTGGCAGCGCATGTTCCTGCACCCGATGCTGGTGAACTTCGACGCGCCCACCCGCGACGAGTGCGTCGCGCTGCGCAGTTCCAGCAACACCCCGCAGCAGGCCCTGACGCTGCTGAACGACCCGACCTTCGTCGAAGCCGCCCGCGCCTTCGCCACCCGGCTACTGGCCCTCCCGGCCGACCAGGATCGCCTCAACGTCGCGTTCCGGCTCGCCGTCGGACGCGACATCAAGCCGGCCGAGCGCGCCTCCCTGGGCAAGCTCATCGCCGACCAGCAGGCCTACTACGCGGCCAACCCCGCGGAAGCCGCCAAGCTCCTCAAGGTCGGGCTGACCCCGCCGCCGTCGGGTGATGCCGCGACGCACGCCGCTTGGACCCAGGCCTGCCGGGTCCTCCTCAATTCCCAGGAAGCCATCAC
>CAIRWP010000095.1 GCA_903882335.1 uncultured Opitutia bacterium
GGCGTCATCCTGGCCGACACCAAGTTCGAGTTCGGCACCGCGCCCGACGGTTCGCTGGTGCTCATCGACGAGGTGCTGACGCCGGACTCGTCGCGCTACTGGCCCCGCGAGAGCTGGCAGCCCGGTCGTTCGCAGCCTTCCTACGACAAGCAGTTCGTCCGCGATTGGCTGGAGGCCCAGCCGTGGAACAAGACCGCGCCGGGACCCCGCCTGCCAGACGACGTGATCGCGAAGACGCAGGCGCTCTACCGCGAGTGCCTCGAGCGTCTGACGGCCTGAACGAGCCGGTCCGCTCATAAGCGGCCGGCCTTGAGCGATGGTGGGCGAATACCCGCCCGCTCGACGTTTGCGTCCCGGCGGGAAGCGGTCAGACTGAAAGCCCGACATGGATGTCCTGAAGCCCCTGCTCACGCTGCTTGCCGTGTTGAACCCGATCGGGGTCATCCCGTTCTTCATCCATTTCACCTCGCGGCTGTCGCCGGCCCAGCGGCACCGGACGACCTGGATCGTCACCGGCACGGTCTTCCTGGTGATCGCGGCGAGCGCGCTCGGCGGCCTGCAGCTGCTGCGGTTCTTCGGGATCTCCATCGCGTCCTTCCAGGTCGGCGGCGGGGTGTTGCTCCTCATCAACGCCGTGCAGATGCTCAATGCCGAGCCCGCCGACAGCTCCACGCGCGAGCTCGACGCGGCCAACCGCAAGCTCGACGCGGGCGATAGCGTGGCGGTCTCCCCGCTGGCCGTGCCGCTCATCACCGGGCCGGCCACCATCTCGACGATGATCATCTACGCCGAGAAATCCCCAGGGCTGGCCGACCAGGCCCTGCTGGTGGGCTACGCCGGAGTCGGCGCGCTCGCGACCTTCGCCTGCCTCGCCGCGAGCGAGCGCATCACGCGCCTCCTCGGCCAGACCGGCATCAACGTCATGACGCGGCTCATGGGCCTCGTCCTCGCCGCGATTGGCGTGGAAATCATGGCCGACGGCCTCGGCAAGCTGTTCCCGGCGCTGCTGCGCTGAGCGGCCAGGCTCAGCCGGAGGCGTGCGGCATCCGCCAGGCCAACGGCGTCCACTGGCTGGTCTTCCACCCATCGGTGGTCGCGAGCTCGCGAACGAGGATGTCGCGTGCATGGACCTCGGCGTAGAGGAAGGCCTGCGCGGGTCCGCTGAAGTGCGCGGCGTTATCCGTGTTGAAGGTCGGGATACCGGCCGGCAGCGGCTTGCCGGCGATGACGGGCGCGGGCTTCGGCCCGGTCCAACCGAACACGCCGCGGACATGCGTATGGCCGTAGAAGATGCCCGCAATCCGGTAGGGCTTCAACGCCGCGTGGAACGCCGCGACGTCGGCGTAGTCCCACTCGTGCTTGAGGACGACGTCATCTGGCACCTCACCGCAGTAGCGCGCGAAGTCGACGTGGTGGGCGATGACGACGGGGCGACCCGAGTCGCCGACGTTCTTCGCGAGGTCCGCGACGAGGAAGTCGAGGCTGTCGACGGGGTCGTAGCGGCGCTTGCGCTTCACCGCCTTGACCTGGCCGACGGTGATGCCGAGGTGGACGAAGTGGACGGGGCCGGCGGCCCAGGAGTAGTGCAGGCCGTTGGCGGAGACGCCTTTGAGGTTACCGCGGGCTTTGTTGCGTTCGATGATGCCGTCGAGGACGTGGCCCTTGCCATGGGGTCCGTCATGGTTGCCGTGGATCTCGTAGACCGGGAACTTCAGGCGGCCGCCCTGGCCGTCGAGGCCGTAGTCCTTCTGCCACTCGGCCCATTCGGTGCGCTGCATCTGCTGGATGACCGCGCCGTTCTTATCGCCGCTGTCGATGAGGTCGCCCACGTGCAGGAGCGCGGCCAGCGGGGCGACTTTCCCGCCGCCGGCGGCCGCGGCGATCTCGCGTCCGGGCAAGGTGTTGAGGGTGTCGATCAGGCCCGTATTGTAGGCACGGGA
>CAIRWP010000096.1 GCA_903882335.1 uncultured Opitutia bacterium
GAGCGAGCCGAAACCCCGGGCGGAGATCTTGTCCAACAGCAGGTCCAGCTCGGCCCGGGCCTGTTGGCGGGTCAGCGGGGCCACGGCGGCGGTCTCCTCGTCGTCGTGGCGGGTGACGTCGGGTTCCGGGGCGGTGGGCGGCGGCGGGGCCATCTCCTCCTGAGCGTCCTGGACCGAGAGGTTTGTCTGGTTCAGGCGCCGAAAGGCGAACCAACCGAAGATCAGGCCGCCGAGGTGGGCCGAGTGGGCGATGCCGGAGGTCCAGACCGCGCGCCAGCCGGTCCAGGAATGCCGACTGGGTAGTTCGGAGAAGACCCAGCCGGAGAGCGCGAACGCGGCCGCGAGGAGGAGCACCCAGCGCACGAGCAACGTCACCGGGAGGAAGAAGAACAGCAGCAAGGTGATCTGGTTCTCCAGCTTATCCAGGAGCGCCACGAGCATGAGCGCGTAGGCCGCCGCGGACGCGCCGATGAGTTCGCCGCCCGCCGCGCCGCCGCCCAGACCCGTCAGCCACCAGACCGCCGCGCCGATGACCGTGCCGCCGGCGAGCACGGACCAGAAGACCCGTCGCCCGTAGGTGCGCTCGACGATATCGCCGGTCCACCACAGGATAAGCCCGTTGCCGAGCAGGTGCCAGAAGTCCCCGTGCACCAGCGCGTACGTCAGCGGTTGCCACGGCAGCGGGTGGCTCTCGGAGAGCCCCAGCCCGGCGTGGAAGTCCACCCGCGCGGCCGAACCGATCAGCCCGAGGATGAAACTCGCGACGAGGACGCCGAGCGTCCAGACCGTCGCGGAGAGGCGGTCGCCGACCGGGCGGCGTCCCCGCATGTAGGACCGGTCGGCGATGCCCATCGCGCGCGGGGGCTCAGAGCTTCGTCACGATCGCGTCGGCGAGGCCGTACTCGATGGCCTCCTCGGCGGTCATGTAGAAGTCGCGGTCGGTGTCCTTGATGACCTTCTCCAGCTTCTGCTTGGAGGCCTTGGCGAGGATCTCGTTGAGCTCGGTGCGGAGGCGTTCCATCTCCTGGGCCTGGATGTGGATGTCCACGGCCGGGGCCTGGATGCGACCCATGATCAGGGGCTGGTGGATCATCACCCGGGCGTGCGGGAAGACGAGGCGGCCGCCCTTCTGCTTGGGGGCCTGGAGCAGGATGGAGCCCATCGAGGCGGCCATGCCGGTCACGATGACCTTCACGGGGGAGGAGATCAGGCGGATGGTGTCGTAGACGGCCATGCCGGCGGTGATGGAGCCTCCCGGGGTGTTGATGTAGAAGAAAATCTCCTTACCCGGCTCGGTGGTCTCGAGGTAGAGGAGCTTCTCGACGATGTCCTTGGCGGACGCGTCGTCCACGGCGCCCCAGAGGAAGATCTTCCGCTGTTCGAGGAATTTCTTCTGGATGAGCAGCGCGCTCGGGGCCGCCTCCTTCGGGGCTTCCGGGGTCTTCTCGTCCTCGTCTTCGTCGTCGTGGGCCATGGGAGGAGGAAACTTGCCCGAAACCCCGCCCGAAGCAAGCGTGGCGACGGTTCGCGGCGGGGAAATATTCACAAAACGCCGCGGCGGGCCGCCCGTCCTTGCGCCCGCCCCGACGTTCTTCCTAAGTGAGGCGTGCCCACGCTCTCCGTCACCGGTCTTCGCCGTCGCTTCGGTTCCGCCGAGGTGCTGGCGGGCGCGGACCTCGAGGTGCCCGCGGGTACGTTGACTTGCCTCGTCGGCCCCTCAGGGAGCGGCAAGACGACCTTGCTCAAGATCCTGGCGGGCAAGCTCGACCCCGAAGGGGGCAAGGTTTTGTTGGACGGGCGCGACTGGTCCTTCACCCCGCCGGCGAAGCGCGGGATCGCCATGGTGATGCAGAACCACGCCTTGTTCCCGCATCTCAGCGTGCGGGAGAACGCCGCGTTCGGCCTCGAGGAACTGGGCGTCGCCCCCGCCGAGGCCGCCCGCCGCGCGGACGAGGCCCTGCGCTGGGTCGGCGCCGCCGACTGGGCCGCCCGCCGGCCCCAGGAACTTTCCGGTGGCCAGCAGCAGCGCATCGCCTTGGCGCGCGCCCTGGCCCAGCAGCCCAGCCTCCTGCTGCTCGATGAACCGCTCAGCAACCTGGATGCGGCTTCCCGCCTCGAGCTACGCTCCATGCTCCGGGGGCTGGTCCGCGAGAAGGGTCTGACGGTCCTTTGCGTCCTGCATGATCAGAAGGACGCCTTGGCGATGGCCGACCGGTTGGGGGTCATGCGCGGGGGTAAGATCATCCAGTCCGGCCTGCCCATCGACGTCTACCGTCGCCCGGCCGATAGCTGGACGGCGACCTTCCTTGGTATGGCTAACTTGTTCAAAGGCAAAGTCTTACAGTTCGGTGCCGGGGAGTTCATCGCGGAGACCGCCCTGGGGGAGGTCCGGGGGGCTTGGGCGACCCCGTCGGCCCCCCCTAGGGTGGGTGCGGAAATCACCGTCTGCATCCGCCCCGAGTGCCTTCACCTGGACGCCATGCCCCCCGAAGAGAACGCTTTTAAGGGTAAAGTCGTCGATTCTCTCTTTCAGGGCGACCACGCCTTGCACGATTTCGCGACCCCCTCCGGGGTGGTCCTGAAAGTGGCCGAATTCAACCCCCGCCAGCGGGTGGGTTCCAAGGCCTCTTGGTTCGCCTGGGCCGAGCCCGAGGACGTGGTCGGACTGCCGTCTTAAGGCGTCTTCAGGTGGGGTCGTTGGGAACAATCTTGGGTTGTTCTCTTTAGGGGTAATCCCTTAAATAATGGCATGGATAAGAAGCCGTCTAACCCCCCGGCCAAGCGCCAAGGTTTTTCCTTGGTCCTGGCCCTCGTCATGGCCGCCGCTCTGGTGATCGTGATCATCGTCCTGGCCGCCTTCCTCAAGGTCGA
>CAIRWP010000097.1 GCA_903882335.1 uncultured Opitutia bacterium
CCCACCCAGGCCGAGGTCGACGCCTTCGTCACCGCCCATCAGGCCGACGCCCGTAAGGCGACCGAAGCCCTCGTCGACCGACTGCTGGCCTCGCCTCGCTATGGCGAACACTGGGGCCGCCACTGGCTCGACGTCGTCCGCTTCGGTGAGAGCAACGGCTTCGAACGCAACTTCGTCATCGATGACCTCTATCCGTTCCGCGACTACGTCATCCGCTCGCTGAACGACGACAAGCCCTTCGACCAGTTCATGCGGGAACACCTCGCCGGCGACGTCCTCGGCAAGTTCGACCCCGCGGTCGAGGTCGGCAGCGCGTTCCTCGTGGCTGGTCCGTATGACGACGTGGGCAACCAGGACGCCGTCGCCAAGAAGGTCATCCGCTCCGCCACGCTCGACGACATGGTCACCGCGACGGGCAGCGCGTTCCTCGGACTGACGATCAACTGCGCCCGTTGCCACCACCACAAGTTCGACCCCATCCCCACCGAGGACTATTACCGTATCCGCTCCGCCTTCGAAGGGGTCGTCCACGGCCGCCGCCCGCTCGCGACCAAGGAGCAGACCCAGGCCTTCAATGCCGCGATGGGCCCGCTGAACAAAGAACGCGCCAAGGTCGTCGGTGAACAGGATGCCCTGACCAAGGCCATCGAAACCAAGGCCAAGGCGCTGCTGGCCACCCGCAAATACCCTCGCCCGAAGGCGGACACCCTGCTGACCGAAGAAACCATCACGCCGACCGAGGTCCGCTTCGTGAAGCTCACCATGTTCGCGACCTCCGCGAACCCCAAGAGCGGCGTCGGCGGACGTATCTCCGAGTTCGAGATCTGGACCGCCGAGCCGACGCCCCGCAATGTCGCCCTCGCCTCCAACGGCTCCAAGGCCGAAGGCGTCAAGGGCATGACCGCCGAAGACTTCCCCACGGCTTACAGCGCCGCCCTCACCATCGACGGCGATGAAGGCGCGCAGTGGTATGTCGGCACCCCGGCCGAACTGGTCATCACGCTACCCCGCGTCGAAAAGATCGGCCGCCTCGGCTATCGCACGGCCAAGGGACGAATCGTCCGCGACAACACCCAAGGCGCCACGCCCTGCGAATACGAGATGTTCGTCTCCCTCGACGGCAAGGACTGGAAGAAGGTCGCCGATTCCTCCGACCGCGAAGCCTGGTCGCCCGCGCACGCCTTCGAACGCATCCGCAAGGAAGTCACCACGCCCGCCGAAGCCAAGCAACTCGGTACGCTCGGCCGCCAGCTCGCCGTCATCGACCAGCGCATCGCCGCGGTGCCGAAACTCCCCGCCGCCTGGGTCGGCACCCACCAGCCCAAGCCGGAACCCACCTTCGTCCACAAGGGCGGAGACCCCACCAAGCCCGCCGGTCAGGTCGTCCCGTCCAGTCTCGCCGTGCTGGACCTCGTGACCAAACCCTACGCCCTGAAGGCTGACGCCGGCGAAGGCGAACGCCGCGTGGCCTTGGCCAACTGGATCACCCAGGACAACCCGATCACTGCGCGCGTACTCGCGAATCGCCTCTGGCATTACCACTTCGGCACCGG
>CAIRWP010000098.1 GCA_903882335.1 uncultured Opitutia bacterium
ACAAGAGCTCGTCGATCTTCGACGCCGGCTCCTCGATCGAGCTGAACAAGAACTTCTTCAAGCTCATCAGCTGGTACGACAACGAGTGGGGCTACTCCAACCGCGTCGTCGAGCTCCTGGGCAAGGTCACGGCCAAGCTCTGAGCCGGGCTGAGAGTCCTCCGCGACAGGCGGCCCATCTGGGTCGCCTGTCTTGTTTTCGGCTCCCGGCGGGGCGGTCGCGAGGGTTTGCGGGGCCGCGGGCGGTTTGTTCTTCCCACCCTAGGCCTTCCGCCTTTCTCTGCTCCCTTCCACCACCATGCCCGTACCTACCCTCCGCGAACTCGGCTCCGTCCAGGGCCAGCGTGTCCTCGTCCGTGTCGACTTCAACGTCCCCCAGGACAAGAAGACCGGCGCCATCACGAATACCCAGCGTATCGCCGCGGCCCTGCCGACCATCAAGTTCCTGCTCGAAGGCGGCGCCTCCCTGGTGCTCATGTCGCACCTCGGCCGTCCGGACGGCAAGGTCGTCGAGAAGTTCTCCCTCCGCCCCGTCGCCGCCGAGCTCGAGAAGCTCCTCGGCCGCCCGGTGAAGTTCGTCCCCGCCTGCGTGGGTCCCGAAGCTGAGGCCGCCGCCCAGGCCCTCAAGGCCGGCGAGGTCCTCCTCCTCGAGAACCTCCGTTTCCACATCGAGGAAGAGGGCAAGGTGAAGCTCGAGGACGGCACCAGCCAGAAGGCCGATCCGGCCAAGGTCGCCGAGTTCCGCGCCTCCCTTTCCCGCCTCGGCGACGTCTACGTCAACGATGCCTTCGGCACCGCCCACCGCGCCCACTCGTCGATGGTCGGCGTCGCTTTGCCCCGTAAAGCCGCGGGTTTCCTGCTCGAAGCCGAGCTCAAGGCCTTCGACATCGTCCTCAACAACCCGAAGCGCCCGCTGCTCGCCATCCTCGGCGGCGCGAAGATCGCCGACAAGATCCCGCTCATCCGCAACCTCATCGAGAAGGCCGACGAGATCATCATCGGCGGCGGCATGGCCTACACCTTCCGCAAGGTCTGCGACGGCATGGAGATCGGCAATTCCCTCTACGACGCCGAAGGCGCTAAGATCGTCCAGGAGCTGCTCGAGAAAGCCAAGGCCCGCGGCGTGAAGGTCACCCTCCCGGTCGACTTCAACTGCGGCGATAAGTTCTCGCCCGATTCCAATACCCAGCCTGCCACCATGCAGTCCGGTATCCCCGCCGGCTGGGAAGGCATGGACGCGGGTCCCGAGTCCATCAAGCTGTACGAAGCGGCCATCGGTCGCGCCGGCACCGTGGTCTGGAACGGCCCGTGCGGCGTCTTCGAATTCGACAAGTTCGCCGTCGGCTCCAAGGCCATGGCGGCCGCGGTCGCCCAGGCTACGGCGCGCGGCGCCATCACAATCGTCGGCGGCGGCGACACCGCCACGGCGGCCAAGAAGTTCGGCGTCGACACCCAGGTGACCCACTGCTCCACCGGCGGCGGCGCCTCCCTCGAATACCTCGAGGGCAAGGTGCTTCCGGGCGTCAAGGCCCTCGAAGCCTGAACCCGCGGGAACCCTTTATAACCAAGCCTTAAACCCACCCCCATGTCCCTCCGCACCCCCCTCATCGCCGGCAACTGGAAGATGAACAAGACCGCCACCGAAGGCGTCGAGCTCGCCAAGGCCGTCGCCGCCGCCGTCGGTATCGAGTCCGCCGTCCAGGTCGTCCTCTGCCCGCCCTTCACCGCGCTCGCCGCCGCCGTCGCCGCCGTCGAAGGCACGCACCTCTCGGTCGGCGCGCAGAACATGCACGACAAGGCCAACGGCGCCTTCACCGGCGAGGTTAGCGCCGCGATGCTCCGCGACCTGCACGTCTCCTACGTCATCCTCGGCCACAGCGAGCGCCGCAGCCTCTTCGGCGAGGACGACGCCTTCATCAACCGCAAGGTCAACGCCGCCCTGGCCGCTTCCCTCAAGCCCATCCTCTGCGTTGGCGAGCTGCTCGCCGAACGCGAGGCCGGCACGACCAACGCCGTCGTCAAGCGCCAGCTCGAGCTCGGGCTCGCCGGCGTCCCCGCCGCCAAGGCCGAGCAGGTGGTCATCGCCTACGAGCCCGTCTGGGCCATCGGCACCGGCAAGACCGCCACGCCGGCCATGGCGCAGGAAGTCCACGCCTTCATCCGCTCGCTCCTCGTCGCCCAGTTCGGCGCCGAGACCGCCGCCCGCGTCCGCATCCTCTACGGGGGCTCGATGAAGCCCGACAACGCCGACGCCCTGCTCGCCGAGCATGACATCGACGGTGGTCTGATCGGCGGCGCCGCCCTCGAAGCCAAGGGCTTCGTGGACCTGGTCCGCAGCGCCGCTAAGTCCCTGTCCCGCTAAGGGGGTAGGGCGCCTCCGGCACCTAGGCCGGCGAAGTGATTAGCCCCGAACAGGGCGATTACTTCGCCGGCCTAATAGTTTGAAACCCTCCCCAGGGCCGTCTTGGAGGTGTTGAACTATTTAGAATTATTCTAATCAATATAAACCTATGATTTACAAGTACTTAAGATGAATTATTCGCTTCCGTTTCCGACTTTATTAACACCGGAGGCTCAATCGACCCGAGAAACCCGCCCAAAAGCATCAAAATTTGGGTTGCGAAGGGGGGCGGGGTTTCGTGCCTCTGATTGCAAAAATCACCCATGAGCGAGCACTCCACTTCCCGCAAGGGGTTCCTAGCCAAGTCCGGCGCTCTTCTGGCCTCCCTCGCCACTTTCAGCTTCCTCCGCTCCGCCCAGGCCGCCCCGGTCACGAACGCCGCCCCGGTGCGCAAGGTCGCCCCGGAGACGCGCGCCGTCCCCCGCGCCACCCAACGCTGATCTTCCGCCCGTCCCGCGATGCGCAAACTCCTAGCCTTCCTCAACCGCCCCGCCAGCCGGGGTAATTTCGCGCCGCGAGCCGCGAATTCCGCGCCGTTCAAGATCCTCGTCTGCCTGCTCATCACCGGCGTCGTCGTCGTGGCCGCGGTCAACGAGTACGCCACGAACAAGTATCTGAACGTCGGATACACCCCCGACCAGCCGGTCGCGTTCGACCACTCCTTCCACGCCGGCCCCGACTCGGTCCTGGGCCTGGATTGCCGCTACTGCCACAACTTCGTCGAGAAGTCCCCGCACTCCAACGTCCCCACCGCCAACACCTGCTGGAACTGCCACAGCATCGTCAAGCCTGACAGCCCCGCGCTCGCGCTGGTCAAGAAGAGCGTCGAGACCGGCGAGGCCATCCGCTGGGTCAAGGTCCACAAGGTGCCCGACTACGTCTACTTCCCGCACTCCGTGCACGTGAACCGCGGCGTCAGCTGCGTCGAGTGCCACGGCCGCGTCGACCAGCAGGTGGTCGTCGGCCAGCAGAAGTCCCTCAACATGAGCTTCTGCTTGGATTGCCACCGCAACCCCGAGCAGGTGCTCCGTCCCTTGGACAAGATTACCGACCTTGGCTACAAGGCGGCCACCCCGGCCGACCAGGTCAAGCAGGGCACGAAGTTCGTGCACGACTGGAAGATCAACCCGCCCCAGAGCTGCTCCGGCTGCCACCGCTAATCCCCACCTCCTTCCTCGATGAGCAAGAAAGTCTTTGAACACCCCGCCCCCCAGCCCGGCGAGCCCACCGGCCCCGGTTACTGGCGCAGCCTGGATGAGCGCAACAAGACCCCCGAGTTCCGCACCCGCGCCGAGCGCGAGTTCGTCGAGGGCGCGGCCAACATCTCCGCCGTCGAACGCCGCGAGTTCCTGATGCTCATGGGCGCCTCGTTCGGTCTGGCCGGCCTCGGCCTCGCCGGCTGCCGCGAGCCCCGCAACCACACCTTGCCCTATGGCAAGCAGCCCGAGAACACGATCCCGGGCGTGCCGACCTTCTACACGACGTCCTTCCCGGGCGAGTTCGCCAACCAGCCGCTGATCGTCGAGACGCACCAGCACCGCCCGACCAAGATCGAAGGTAACCCGAGCCACGCCGCCAACGGCACCGCTTCCTCGAAGTTCGCCCAGGCGAGCGTCCTGGACATGTACGACCCGGATCGCGCCCAGGTCTCCTTCGGCGCGAATGGCTCGTCGCTCTCCGCTTCCGGCGTCCGCGACCTCCTCCGCTCCCTTTCCGCCGAAGCCAAGGCCAATGGCGGCGAAGGCCTCGCCTTCCTCGCCCGCCCGTCGACCTCCCCGACGCGCGCCCGTCTCGTCGCCGCCGTGCAGGCCGCGCTCCCGAAGGCCCGCTGGATCGAGTACACCCCGGTCGCGCAGCGTCGCGCCGAGGCCTCGCTCGGCGTCCGCGTCCTCCCGGACTATGCGAAGGCCCGCCGCATCCTCAGCCTCGATGCCGACTTCCTCGGCGCGGGCGACGCTTCCGTCGAGGCCACGCGCGCCTACTCCGCCGGCCGCCGCGCCGACACCGCCGCCGAGGCCGAGCAGATGACGCGTCTCTACGTCGTCGAGTCGACCTTCACGATCACCGGCGCCGCCGCCGACCATCGTCTCCGCGCCGCGTCCTCGCACATCTCCGCCCTCGCCGCGCGCTTCGCCGCCGAGGTCCTGTCGCAGCTCGGCAAGCCCGCCGCCTTCAAGGTCTCCGGCCTCAAGGTCGATGACAAGTGGGTCAAGGAATGCGTGACCGACCTCGTCAAGGCCGCCAAGGGCACCGCCCTCATCGTCGCCGGCGACCACCTCTCCGCCGACGCCCACCGCGCCGTCGCGCTCGCCAACGCCGCGCTCGGCGCCGCCGTCGCCTACGCCGCCGTCCCGGCCGCGCCCGCCGACACCCTCGCCGGGCTCGCCGCCAAGCCCGCCAAGACCCTCGTCATCCTCGGCGGCAACCCCGCCTACGACGCTCCGGCCGACATCAAGTTCGCCGCCGTCGCCAAGGCCGCCAGCAAGGTCGTCCGCCTCGGCTTCCACGGCCCGGCCTTCGATGAGACTTCCGCGCTGGCCCAGTCCGCCGGCGGCACCTTCATCGCGGCGTCCCACTACCTCGAGAGCTGGTCCGACGGACGCACCGTCGACGGAACGTATGTGCCGGTCCAGCCGATGATCGAGCCGCTCTTCCCGTCCTTCACCGAGCTCGACGTCCTCGCCGCCTTCGCGGGTTCCACGCAGGAGCCCTACGCGCTCGTCCGCGAGACCTTCGCGACCCTCGCCAAGACGAAGTCCGACGACGCCTTCGCCGCCTGGCTCGCCGAAGGCGTGCTCGCCGGTTCTGGTTACGCCACCGTCGCCGACCAGACCTTCGCCGTCCCGTCCGCCGCCTTCACCGCCCCGGAACTTTCCCTCGATAAACTCGAGGTCCGCCTCCTGCCGAGCGCCCATGCCGGCGACGGTCTCTACGCCAACAACGGCTGGCTCGCCGAAGCCCCGGATCCCCTCTCCAAGACCGTCTGGGAAAACGTCATCCTCGTTAGCCCCAAGCTCGCCGCCAAGCTCGCCATCGAGCCCGAGGCGATGGTCATCAACAAGATCGGCGCGCTGAACCGCAACATCAACCAGCTCGTCGACGGCCGCCTCATCGCGAAGCTCGCCCGCCTCACCGTGGACGGCGTCACCGTCACCGGTCCCGTCTTCATCATGCCGGGTCTGGCCGACCACACTGTCGGCCTGCAGCTCGGCTTCGGACGTAAGCTCGGCGGCCGCGTGGCCACCCGCGTCGACGAACGTCTCGCCGGCCGCGTCACCGGCAACGGCTTCGACGTCTATCCTTTCCTCACGACCGCCCACCCGGCGTTCCGCACCGGCGTCACCATCGAGCTCACCGGCGGCACGACCCCGGTCTGCAACATGCAGGACCACTGGTCGATGGAAGGCCGCGACGTCGTGCGCGAAGGCAGCGCCGAGGATCTCCAGAAGAACGCCGACTTCGCCAAGCTCGGCATCGACGGCCACGCCCCCGCGGTCTACGGCAAGGACGGCGCGATGTCGCCGGCCCTCAAGGCCACGACCACCCCGCGAGGCAATTCCGCCTACGAGCACCCCGACCATGCCGTCGCCCCGAACGTGGCCGCATGGAAGGGCCATGAGTCCGAGCTGAAGATCCAGCAGTGGGGCATGTCGATCGACCTGAACACCTGCACCGGTTGCAACGCGTGCGTCACCGCCTGCCAGTCCGAGAACAATATCCCGGTGGTCGGCCGCGACCAGGTCCTCAAGGGCCGCAACATGCACTGGATCCGCCTCGACCGCTACTTCTTCGATGGTCGCGCCCAGGCCGGCAACGCGATCCCCGAGGACCCGCAGGTTACCTTCATGGGCGTCGCCTGCCAGCATTGCGAGACCGCCCCGTGCGAGACCGTCTGCCCCGCCAACGCCACCGTCCATGACGACCAGGGCCTCAACACGATGGCTTACAACCGTTGCATCGGCACCCGCTACTGCGCGAACAACTGCCCGTACAAGGTCCGTCGCTTCAACTTCCTCGACTTCAATAAGCGCGTCGACGGCCACTACTACGAAGGCCCGCTCGGACCCGCCAAGGAGGTCAAGGATCCGGCCGACTTGCCCCAGCTGCAGCGCAACCCCGACGTCTCCGTGCGCATGCGCGGCGTCATGGAGAAGTGCACCTACTGCGTCCAGCGCATCCAGGAGGCCAAGATCCAGGCCAAGGCCTCGGCCCGCGACTCCGGTCGCACCCAGGTCGCCGACGGCGCCATCCAGGTCGCCTGCCAGCAGGCCTGCCCGGCCGGCGCGATCGAGTTCGGCGACATCACCGACCCGAACTCCCGCGTGTCCAAGGCCAAGGCCTCGACCCGCTCCTACGGGGCGCTGACCTACCTCAACACCCGCCCGCGCACGACCTACCAGGCCAAGCTGCGCAACCTGAACCCCGCGATGCCCGGCCCAATCCGCCTGCCGTTGTCCCGCCAGGAGATGGCCGGTCGCGAGAGCCACGCCCCCGCCGGCCATGGCGCCGGCCACGCCGCCCCGGCCGCCCACGGCGAGTCCGCCCACAAGTAATCCTTAACGCCTCCTCCGTCCCATGGCTCACGCCCCCGACCACTCCTCCGAGCGCCCCGCGATCCTCGACAAGGTTCGCCCCGCCGAGCTTCCGCGTTCCCCGCTGATCCTCAACAACCGCGGCTTCCACTGGATCACCGACAAGGTCTGCGGTATCGTCGAGGAACCGACCCCGCTCTGGTGGAAGGTCACCTTCGTCGTCGCGCTCTTCATCGCCTCGTTCACGTTCATCGGCCTGACCTACCTGGTCTCGACCGGCACGGGCACGTGGGGCCTGCGCTCCCCGGTGGGTTGGGGTTGGGCCATCGTCAACTTCGTGTTCTGGGTCGGCATCGGCCACGCCGGCACGCTGATCTCCGCGATCCTCTGCCTGCTGCGCCAGAAGTGGCGCACCTCCATCAACCGCGCCGCCGAGGCCATGACCATCTTCGCGGTCATGTGCGCCGGCCTGTTCCCGCTCTTCCACGTCGGTCGCGTGTGGTTCGGCTGGTGGCTCTTCCCGCTGCCCAACCAGAACGGCATCTGGCCGCAGTTCCGCTCCCCGCTGGAGTGGGACGTCTTCGCGGTCTCCACCTACTTCACGGTCTCCGCGCTCTTCTGGTACATGGGCATGATCCCCGACCTCGGCGCCATCCGCGACCGCGCGACCACCTGGTGGCGCAAGACCTTCTACGGCGTGCTGGCCATGGGCTGGCGCAACGGCAACCGCCAGTGGAGCAACTTCGAGATGGCCTACCTCCTCCTGGCCGGCCTCTCGACCCCGCTCGTCCTCTCGGTGCACACCATCGTCTCGTTCGACTTCGCCGTCTCGAACGTCCCCGGCTGGCACACGACCATCTTCCCGCCCTACTTCGTCGCCGGCGCGATCTTCTCCGGCTTCGCGATGGTGCTGACCCTGATGCTGCCGCTGCGCGCGATCTACCGCCTGCACGACGTCATCAACCAGTACCACGTCGACAACATGTGCAAGATCATCCTGGCGACGGGCACGATGGTCGGCTACGCCTACGCCACCGAGTTCTTCATCGCGGCCTACTCCGGCAACGCGTACGAGAAGTTCGCCTTCGTCAACCGCGCCTTCGGCCAGTACGCCTGGGCCTACTGGATCATGGTCTCCTGCAACGTGATCACCCCGCAGCTCTTCTGGTTCAAGAAGGTCCGCGAGAACCACGCGCTGGTCTGGATCATCTGCCTCTTCGTCAACGTCGGCATGTGGTTCGAGCGCTTCGTCATCACCGTGACGTCCCTCGCCAACGACTACCTGCCGTCGAGCTGGGGCTACTACAGCCCGACCATCGTGGACATCTTCACATTCTTCGGGACCTTCGGCTTCTTCTCGGTCCTCTTCCTCCTGTTCATCCGCTTCCTGCCCCTGCTGCCCATGGCCGAGGTGAAGATGGTGACGCCGCAGGCCGACCCCCACGCCCACTGATCCCGCCGTCCGCAAACCCATGAACGAACGCAACGAACGCATCCACGGCGTGGCCTGCACCTTCCGCAAGCCCTCCGATGTCTACCACGCGGCCGAGAAGGTCCGCGACGCCGGCTGGAAGCAGTGGGACGTCCACACTCCCTTCCCGATCCACGGCATGGACCAGGCGATGGGCCTCCCGCGCTCCCCGGTCCCGCGCCTGACGCTGCTCGGCGGCGTCACCGGCTTCCTCACCGGCTGCCTCCTGACCTGGTACACCAATTCGGCCGACTACCCGATCGTCGTCGGCGGCAAGCCCTTCTGGAGCGTGATCTACCCGTTCCCCGTCCTCTACGAGTGCACGATCCTCTTCGCGGCCTTCGGCACGTTCTTCGGGCAGTTCATCTTCAACCGCCTGCCGCGCCACCACCACCCGCTCTTCGACCACCCGCAGTTCGCGCGCGTCTCCGACGACACCTTCATGATCGTCCTCGAGGCCACCGACCCGAACTTCCACGTCGATGAGTCCCGCAACTTCCTCCAGTCGCTCGGCGGCCAGGAGATCACCATCGTCCGCGACTGAACCCACCCATGAGCCGCTACCTCGCTTTCCTCGCCGTTGCCACGCTGGCCCTCGTCAGCTTCCTCGGCTTCCAGGGCAAGACCTCCAAGGACACCCCGGTCATGGTGTTCGACGACATGGACTACCAGGCCAAGTACAAGCCGCAGGGGGAGAATCGCTTCTTCGCCGACGGCCGGGACGCCCGCCCGCCCGTGGCCGGCACCGTCGCCCGCGGCGACGGCCTCGCCCCGCTGACGGTCTTCGCCGCCGATTATCGCCGCGCGGAGTCCCTCAATCCCTCGTTCGTCACCGGCAAGGACGCCACCGGCGCCTTCCTCGCGGCCTTCCCGGCCAAGTCCCTCGCCGTCCTTCCGGGCGGAGAGCTCGCGCCCTTCCAGGTCGATGCCCGCCTCCTTGAGCTCGGCCGCGCGAAGTACCAGGTCTACTGCGCCGTCTGCCACGGCGCCGCCGCCGACGGCAACGGCATCATGAAGGTGCGCTCCGCCGTCGAAGGCGACGCGGCCATCGCGACCATCGCCAACCTCCAGACCCCGCTCTTCCGCGCCTACCCGCACGGCCAGATCTACGACGTGATTGCCAACGGCAAGAACACGATGCAGCCCTACGGCGACAAGCTCTCCCCCGAGGAGCGCTGGGCCGTCGTCGCCTACCTCCGCGCCCTCCAGCTGTCCCAGGCGATGCCAGCCGACCTCGTCCCCGCCGCCGTGAAGGCCACCGTCAAGTAATTCGCACATGAGCGCCACTCCTGCCTCCCTCCCGGCCCACTGGAAGAAATTCCTCTTCGCCGGCCTCGCGGCCCTCGCGGTCGTCTGGTTCTTCGCCTTCCAGGGCGCCACGCACGGCGACCATCGCGGGCCTCTGTCCGTCATCCTCGGCGCGCTGTTCTGGGTCGCGACCCTGATCGGCTTGCTGATGCTCACCATGATCACCCGCGTCTTCGACGCCGGGTGGGCCCCGGTCATCCGCCGTACCTGGGAGCTCGCGCTGCCAGCCCTGCCGATCGTGCTGCTGCTCAGCGTGGTCCCGATGGCCTTGATTCCGAAGTTCCGCCACCTCCTCTGGGAATGGACCAACGCGGAGCACCTCCTGCCCAGCGGCCACGCCGTCGGCCATGACCCGATCCTCCAGGCCAAGAGCTGGTTCCTCAACGAAAGCTTCTTCCTCGCCCGCATCGCCTACTACGTGGTGTTCTTCGCCGTGCTCGTCTGGGCTCTCCGCCGCGGCTCCTTCGCCCAGGACACCGACCGCACCGCCGGCCACACGCATCGCCTCCACGCGATCTCGGCCGCCGGCATCCCGCTCGCCGCGGTCTCGCTGACGATGCTGGCCTTCGACTGCCTGATGGCCCTCTCGTACCACTGGTTCTCCACCATGTACGGCGTGTGGTTCTTCGCCCTCTCGATCCGGCTCGCGCTGGCCTTCACCGTCATCGCGACCTACCGCCTGTCCAACGGCGGCTGGCTCGACGGCATCCTCAACCAGGCGCACCGCCACGTGCTCGGCTGCCTGATGCTGGCCTTCACCGTCTTCTGGGCCTACATCAGCTTCTCGCAGTACTTCCTCATCTACACGGCCAACATCCCCGAGGAGACCTACTGGTACAATATCCGCGAGTTCGACCCGGTGACGGGCGCCAGGAACCAGTGGTGGGGCGTCTCGATGTACCTCATCTTCGGCTTCTTCCTGCTGCCGTTCCTCTCGCTGCTCTTCTACCGCACCAAGATCGTCGCCGGCCGCCTGCTCGCCGTGGCGTCCATCATCTTCGTCGGCGGTCTCGTCGACCTGTGGTTCAACGCGGTGCCCCGGCAGATCAACGCCGCCGGCGCGCCCGAGGGCTTCGTCGTCTCGCCCTTCCTGACCGCCTACCTCGCCGTCGACGTGCTCGCGGTCCTCGGCTTCGGCGCCCTCGTCGTCGCCGTCCTGCTGCGCGCCGCCGGTCGCCACGAGACCATCCCGGTCCACGACCCCCGCATCCTCGAGTCCATCAACTACCATGAGTGAGTCCTCCCAACCGCGGGAACCCCGCCCCCTGATCCCGGCCCAGGTCGCCTCCTGGCTCGGTCTCGTGGCTTTCCTCGCCGCGGCCGCCGTCGTCGTCGGCTACGCCTACTTCGCCACGCGCCCGTCGACCAACACCGACGCCGACCGTCGCGCCGCCCAGAAGGCGCTGCGCGCCAAGACCGAGACGGAAGGGCAGGCCCTGCTCGCCGGCGCCGCCCGCAACGCCGACGGTACCTTCCGCGTCCCGGTGGAGACCGCCATGTCGGTCATCGCCGCCGACCCGAAGGCCCTCGCGTCCTTCAAGCCCGCCCCGGCGGCTCCGGTCGTCGCCCCCGCGGCCGCCACCACCGCCTTCGTCGCGGCCGATGAGGCCACCCTGAAGCGCGGCGCCGCCGTCTACGCCCGCACCTGCCTGGCCTGTCACCAGCCGACGGGCAAGGGTCTGCCGCCCGTCTTCCCGTCGATCGCCGGGACCCCGATTGTGGTCGGTAATCCCGAGCTCCCGATCAAGTTCATCCTCCAGGGACTGATGGGGCCCATCACCATCGAGGGTACCACCTACAACAGCATGATGCCGCCCGTGGTCGGGGTCTCCGACCAGGATATCGCCGACGTGCTCACG
>CAIRWP010000099.1 GCA_903882335.1 uncultured Opitutia bacterium
TAGGCGGCGGAGAACTTGCGGATGGCGTCGACGTGCGTGCCGCCCTTGTGAGCGAACGCGGCGGCGCCGACCCACGGGCGCCGGGGATCGGGGGCCTGGTTCGTGACGCCGTCGATGAAGCGGGAGAGCGCGGTGAGGCGCCTGAGCGAGGCGGCGGGGACGCAGCTCCAGCCGCGCTTGATCTGCGCCACCGGGATGGCCGCGGTGAGGTCGCAGTTGCCGGTGCGTTCGCCGATGCCGTTCATCGTGCCCTGCACGTGCACGGCGCCCGCGTCAAGGGAGGCGAGCGCGTTCGCGAGGGCCAGGCCGGAGTCGTCGTGGGTGTGGATGCCGATCGCAGCCTGGACGGCGGCGCGGGCGTGGCGGGTGGCCGCGGCGACCTCATCCGGCAGCGAGCCGCCGTTGGTGTCGCACAGCACGATGCGCGAGGCGCCGGCCTCGGCGGCGGCGCGGAAACAGGCCGCGGCGTAGGTCGGATCTTCCTTCCAGCCGTCGATGGCGTGCTCGCAGTCGTAGACGACCTCGCGGCCGTGGGACTTCAGGAACGCCACGGTGTCGGCGATCATCGCGAGGTTCTCCTCGGGCGAGCAGCGCAGCACCTCGCGGACGTGGAGGGCGGAGGTCTTGCCGTAGATGGTCACGACTGGGGTCTCGACCTCGAGGAGGCCGCGGACCTGGGCGTCCTCGGAGGCGCGGACGCCCTTCTTGCGGGTGGAGCCGAAGGCGGCGAGCTTGGCGTGCTTGAACTTCAGCTTGCGGGCCTCGGCGAAGAACTCGATGTCGCGGGGGTTGGAGCCGGGCCAGCCGCCCTCGATGTAGGCCACCCCGAAACGCTCGAGCTCCTGGGCGACCCGCACCTTGTCGGCGACCGAGAAATGAATGCCCAGTCCCTGCGAGCCGTCGCGGAGGGTGGTGTCGTAGATCTCGATTTTGCGTGCCATGGTGGTGGGGGTGAAAGTGTAGGGGGAGGAGTTCCGGGGCCGTGAGCCGCGGAACGGGGAGCGCCCGTCGGGCGATCCGTCCTGCGGGCTCAGCGCCCGAGAATGGTAATCTTCGCGGAAATCCGGATACGACCGACCGCGGAGCGGGAGGAGGTCGTGGACTGGGCCGGGGGCTTCATCGCGAAAGACCGACTCCAAGGCGGGCCGGGGGCGGAGTCAAAGGGAAAGGCGGGGCTGACCGCTCCGGACTCGCCAAAAGGGCGGGAAATGCCAAGGTTTAGCCCATGCGAAGCCTCGCCCCCCTGCTCCTGCTCCTCGCAGGCTTGGTCCCGCTGCGCGCCCAATGGCAGATTTTCGCCGAGAAACTGCCCGCCCCGGGTACTTGGGCTAGCTTCCGCATGGAGACGTTGCGCGACGGCAAGGTCGTGTCCACGGGCGACCTCCGCTTCTCGGTGCGCCCCGGCCGCGAGGTCGAAGGCAAACCGCATGTCTGGTTCACCGTCGAACCGGTGATGTGGCTGGGCTCGCGCGAGCGCGCCCCTTTGCGCCTGTTGATCCGCCCCGACATGGACCGGAAAGCGGCGAGCCGACTCATCGAGAACGCGGCGGAAATCGTCTTCTCCAACCCGGTGAAGGGCTCCTACCACATGACGCGGGACGACATCGCCTGGGTCTCCGACTGGGCGAGCCTGCGCTACACGAGCGAACTGAAGCCGGATGAGCCCGCCGCCGAGAAGCTCGAGCTATCCGGCCAGTCGTTTGCCTGCGAACGACTGCGGATGGTGGCCACGACGGTGACGGACCCGCCGATGGTCTCCAAACAGACGATCGCATTCACGGGACGGGTCTGGCGCAGCGACGCGTCCGCCTTCGGCGTGGCCCGCGCCGAGTGGGAGGAGAAGACGACGAAGAGGTCTGACGTGAAGCTCGAGACCAAGCGGCTCACCTGGCTCGCCCAAGGCCAGGAGACGCCTCCGAAGGACCCGGTGGAGCGCGGCAAGGAATTCTCGGTCTGGCGCCTGATCTTCAACCGCTGAAGTCCGCCCCGCCCAAAGAACCAGCCCGGCCGAGGAAATCGGCCGGGCTGGCGGGAAGTGGTGGCCTGAGTCGGAATCGAACCAACGACACGACGCTCTTCAGGCGTCTGCTCTACCAACTGAGCTATCAGGCCAAATAGACTAGGGGACGAAGGTGACCAAAGACCCCCTGCCCTGTCAATCCGACAAGGAAGGGGCCCGAAAACCGCCTCAGAAGCTGAATTTCCAAGCCGACAGGCGGCGCTGGACCTCGGCGATGACCTCGGCCTCGCCGGCTTCACCCTTGTCGGAGACGAAGGTGACGGAGAAGCGGACGAAGGCGCCGCAGTCATCCCAGGGTACGGTCGAGATGAGGTGCTCGGTGATCATCCACTGCGAGAAAGCCTCGCCGGACTCGAAGGAGACCGTGCCGGACGGGCCGGTGGCGGCCTTGGGGGCGGGCATGTAGAGGAAGAAGCCGGCGCCAGGCTTGCGCACCTGGAAGCCGAGCTGGGCGAGCACGCCGACGAGCTTGTCCATGCGTCGCGAGTACTTGGCGGCGATGGCCTTCGGGATGGAGACCTCGTCGAGGCCGGCGGCGCCGGCCTTCTGGATGCCGAGGAACTGGCCGGAGTCGGAGTTGTCCTTCACGTCGCCGTAGGCGCGGACGAGCAGCGCATTGCCGGCGACGAAGCCGATACGCCAGCCGGTCATGTTGTGGCTCTTGGAGAGCGAGTGCAGCTCGAGGGCCACGTCCTTCGCGCCCGGGACCTGGAGGATGGAGAGCTGCTCGGCGCCGAAGTGCAGCGAGCCGTAGGCGGCGTCCTGGATGACGACGAGGTTGTGCTGCTTGGCGAAGGCGACGACTTCCTCATAGAACTTGCGGGTGGCGCAGGCGCCGGTCGGGTTGTTCGGGTAGTTGAGGACGAGCACCTTGGCCTTGGCCAGGATGTCCGCGGGGATCGACTTGAGGTCGGGCAGGAAGTTATTCTCGGCCGTGAGCTTCAGGTTGTGGACGAGGCCGCCGTAGTACTTGGCGTGCGTGCCGAAGACCGGGTAGCCCGGGACGGTCATGAGGACGTAGTCGCCGGGGTTGATGAGGCAGGCCGGCAGGATCGAGAGCGCGGCCTTGGAGCCGATCGAGTGGAGGACCTCGGTGTCCGGGTCGACGGTCACGCCGAAGAGATTCTGCATGTAGCGGGCCGCGGCCTGCTTGAAGTCCCCGCCGCCGTTGTCGGCGTAGCCACGGTTCTCGGGCTTGGCGGCCTCCGTCTGGAGCGCCTTCACCACCATCGGGAACGCCATCTCGTCGGGCTCGCCCACACCGAGGTCGATCAGGGCGACGTCGGGCTTGGCCTTCTTGGCGGCGGCCTTGGCGCGCTTGATCTTCTCGAACTTGTAGATCGCGGTCGACTTGCCGTAGTTGGCCCCGCCGATGCGTTCGGCGAAGAGCTGCTGGATGTAGGACTCGGACATGGTGGTGAAGCCTTGAAAAAGCGGGGGAAACGCCGGATGGCAAGCGGACTCCGCCCCGGGGCTTGCCCCGCCCCACCGACCCGTCCACCGTAGGCCATGGAAATGAACGAACGGGCCGGGGAAGCACAGCCGGTTGGGCATGGCAACCTCCTGACGTTCGTCGCGCTGGCCGGCCTCACCTTGCTGATGGGCGGGCTGGGGGCGCTGGCGACCGCCGTCGGCGTCGCCGACTGGTACCCCACCCTGGTCAAACCCTCCTTCAACCCGCCGAATTGGGTCTTCGGCCCGGTGTGGACGACGCTCTACCTGCTCATGGCCTACTCGATGTGGCTGGTCTGGAAGTCCCCCAGCCCCCTCCGCAAGGTCACCCGGCTCACCTTCTTCGGGATGCTCAGCGTCAACGCCCTCTGGTCGCTCCTCTTCTTCGGGCTGCACCTCCCCGGCCTCGCGCTCGTGGACCTGCTGCTCTACCTCGTCCTGCTGACGCTCTGGTACCGCCAACTGCGCGCCCAGGACCCGCTCGCCGCCCGGCTACAGCTGCCGCACCTCGCCTGGGTCGCCTTCGCCGGCGCGCTCAATGCGTCGATCTGTTGGCTGAACCAATAAAAAGGCCCCGGGACCGGGGCCTTTCGAGGGAGACGAGCGGCCGCCTTAGTCGGCGAGCTTGGTCCAGCGGGCGTTGCCCTTCGCGGACTTCACCGCGGCTTCGATGAAAGCCATGCCGGTGACGCCGTCGTCGA
>CAIRWP010000100.1 GCA_903882335.1 uncultured Opitutia bacterium
AACGGCTCCGGCCTTTTCCTTTTTTCGACGGAACCGCTGACGAACGACGCGCAACGATTTTACCGCGTAAAATCACCGTAAGATGGAATGACTGCGATCGGTCCATGGAACACCTGAAATCAGGACCCCATCGCTTAAACTAAAAGCCATAGAGTCTTCACTGATTGCGCTCACAGCAATGATCCTCAGCGTTGCAGTTGTGCGGGGCGATTGCGTCACCAACAGGCCAGGGCTTCGCCTTTCCTAAGCAGGCTCGCCACTCCGATAGGCCGAATCGGATTCAGCCGTCTTGTTTGACTGCTTTGGGACGACAGGTTCGCTTCCGGTTGTTCCCCACCCCACCTCACGGCGACGCAGTTACCTTCAGCTATACGGTGCCATGCCAGCACCGTACTCGGTCTTTCACCGGTTAGTCGTTTCAGTTTTATGCTCACACGTAGGGATCGAGTCCTCTCGGTCCACACATACCCCGGCGTCCCCCAGGTAGGGCTCCGATCTCCGAGCCGGCCGCACGTGCCCTCGGCGCTTTCGTAGAAAGCGCCCCACCCTCTCTCCGCCAGCGCCCTGGCAGGGGCGCGCATCCAACCCCCTCCCCTTGCCGGCGGGCGGCACAACCGCCGGCCTGCCCAACCCCTCCCCCGCGGACCGGCCAGCCGGCCCGCCAATAGGATGCTATGGCACCTTTTGTGTAAATAGGTGGGACCGACCCCGCCGCGGGGGGACGCGAAAAAGGCCGGGCTTTGTGGGCCTGGCCTTGGGTGGAGAGAATGGAACTTAGCGGTGGAGATCGGCCAGGTTGGCGTCGAACTGACAGAAAAGCTCAATAAACAGGGTCTATACGTTGGTCGAAACCTGGAGGTCGGCCTCTGCGGCCAATTCACGCAACGTCTGCGCAGAGATACGGGTGAGCTTGCCGTCTTTCACGATGATGAGATCCGTGCCGGTCTGGATCGCGGTCCTCCGCGCAGCTTGGGCTGCACGCTGCATGGCGGCGGAGCATGATCGCAGATCAGGATCCTTCGCTTCTTGGATGTCTCTCATGGTCGTCGATTTTCTCCCCACTCCAGCAGCAATGGTGCTTCGCCTACGTTATTAAAAAGGGCCCACGCATCCACAGCGGATTTGTAGGGTCCCTGAAAGTTTCGCAGCCCTGCATCAAACCGCCGCCGAATCACGGATTCAGGAATATTGTGCCCGCCTTGTTTCACCCGCTCCGCCACCCGGGCGATGGCATCAACACGAAATCATAGACGCGCTGGGCATAGTTCAAGGCCTCCAAAAATTCGGCGGTTAGCGGTTCGATTGCGAAGTTCGCACTAGGGTAGCGAAATCGGGTGGCGTATGGCGCGCATGCCTCACAACCACCTCGCCAACTCTTCTCCCTCCATCTCTGTGTCCCGTAGAATCTTGCTCAGTAAGCCTGGGCCGATGGTCTCCCCCGCATGAACTGTCATCACCGTGCGACGCCCGTCCGAATGCTGCATGAAAATGGTGGCTGCCTTTCGACCGAAGGATAGCAAAGCCAGCGCGCTGCAGCGCAGCGATGACCTCGCGTCCACGGAGTCGAGGCAATCGTGGCATGTTCAGACGGTGACGCGCTGCACACCAACGAACTCGGTAGTCGGCTGGCCCTCTTGCTCGACCTCGAGACACACCTCGATGGCCTCGCGGACCCGCTTGATCAGCGTGTCGAGGGAGCGCGCCTGAGTATGGCAGCCGGGCAGCTCCGGGACGCTGGCCACATAGTAACCGTCCCCGTCGAGCTCGATGATAACGCTAAAAGCACGCTTACCGACTCTCCGCATGAAAAGCCGATGACAGAAAATCTTCTGGGGCGCAACACCCCCGAAAGAGATCGGCGATCAGGGTCGGCCAGCCACCTAGTTGTCGGGCTTTACCAGCCACACACAGCCCCCCAACGCAATGCCACCCGGCGAGCCCACCGAACTCACAAATGCCCGGTGAGTGTCGATCATCCAAGTGGGTGCCCCAACGGGGCACGGCATACCAGCCCGGGGTGCAACCCCGGGTACGAGGGTGTGGGAATGGATGGCGTTCTGTAGGAACGCCGCATAAGGGCCCGCGTCGGTGGGCGATCTGGTGATATGTGTTCAACGACAATTATTTTTCCCTGCCTGGGAAAATAATCGCTGTCGTACAGGTGAGGGCACCGGGCCAACAGCACGCAGTTACCAACCAATAGCCCACCCCGAACCGGCGTCCCCCAGATAGGGCCCCGATCTCCGAGCCGGCCGCCCTTACCCGCCTTCGCGGCCCTCTGGGCCGCCCACCTCCCGGTAGGGATCGAGTCCCTCCGCCGGCACCACTTTAAAAAACCGCGAGAAATCGCGGTTTTTTCGTATCCAGGCATCGTCCTGGGCCGAAAGTAACAACGAAAGTAACAACTTGTCCGCCGACATCCGGCGACGCCCATCGAGGTCGAGGCGGCCTGGAATCAAGGGGTGACGGTACCGGTCGATGTTTGCAGCAGCCTCTGCGGTCCGTCCCATTTGAACCCACGAAATTATTGGGTTCATCCGCAGGAAAGCCGTGGTGCCATCCGTTGCTTAGCCACAGCCGCAGGTCCATCAATGCAACCGGTCCCGGCGATCACTGCCCTTGGCCTCAGGCGGCCAGAGAGAGCCGATAGTCCGGAGAGCGGTGGCGGGAGGCGGTCGTCCGAGACAAACCAGGAATCATCACACCCTCACGCTGGCGTGGAAACCATGGGGTTCGGCTTACGGATACTTTGAATCTCCAGTGGCAGTTGGGGCAGATCGCAGCTGCCGCGTCTGGCTGATCAGGGCCACCGTGGAAAAGTTGGTGGAGATGGTGCGCTTCG
>CAIRWP010000101.1 GCA_903882335.1 uncultured Opitutia bacterium
AGCTACGACTCCCGCGGCTGGGGCGAGGTCCCCGAGGGCGATGTCGTCGGCCAGCCCCTCTTCATCCTGCACCCGTTCTCCGCCCGCTGGGGTTGGGCGAAGTAAGTCTGGGCCAGGGCCAGGGCTAGGGCTGGGGACGGTCTCTGGGTTGGTCGCGGGAAGTGCCGCTCTAGGGCTGCCTCGTCACGCTCGGGTCAGTCTGCTGTCCTCTTGCCTATCCCTTGCCCTGGCCCTAGCCATAACCCCGCCTCGCCACATGTCCTGGACCCTCTATCGCCACTACAAGGGCAACCACTACCTGCGGTTGGGTGTGGGCGCGCATTCGGAGGACCTCTCGCCGCACGTGGTCTACCGTTGTCTCTATGATAATCCCGAGGCGCGCACGTGGGTGCGTCCGCAGGGAATGTTCGAGGAGACGTTGGAGGATGGCCGTCCTCGCTTCACGCCGGTGGCAAGGGTGCGCCTCGTCCAGCCCGAGGATCACGCGACGGTCCTGGCTTTTGGTTACGATGCCTGGGGCGAAGGCAAGACGCTGGCGGAGTTCATCGCCGGCTACGACCAGAGTCGGAATCACCTGCGCGGTACCCGTTACCTTCTGGAGACCTTGGAGGGCGTGCCGGTCGCTGGTCTGAACACCTTACGTTTCCGCCAAGGTCTGATGGGCCTCGCCTCCGTCGCGACCGATCCCGCGCATCGCGACCAGGGTCATTCCGCGCTGCTCGTGCGGGCCGTGATGGAACTTCATCGCTTCCTGCACGGCGACGTCCGCTTCCTGCTGTTCTCCGAAGTCCCACCGTCGGTCTACGAACGACATGGCTTCCGGGTCCTGCCGGCGGAGCACCAGCGCTTCCTGCCCTCCGTCGCGATGGCCACCGGCGAGGCACCGCTCTCCGCCGCCGAGGCCGAGGCGCTGAAGGCTTATTTCTAAGCCGGCGATGATCGGGCGATGTTCCCTCCGGCCTAAGGTGTTCCCCCATCAAAGGGGTCAGGCCGTTCTCGCCACCCCCTGTTAGTTTAGAGGCCGATTTAGGGCCTCTAAACTAACACCCTAGGTTCACTAACGGCCTGACCCCTTTGATGAAGCCGTTGAAAGGAGTCGACGCACGTTACTCGCCGAGCCCATTGCCAGTCGTTCGGCGAACCAACTCGAAAACGCCGGGCAACGCTCCCGCACCTTGAGGGCTACCTTGACCTTTGTGGCATCACTGGCCGATCGCCCAACCATTTCTCCACGCGTCAATCCTTCAGCCTTGAGGACGTCGGTCAAGCAGGCGTCCCAGCGCGCCATTTCTTCCTCGAGTAATCGCGTCCGGCTTACGGCAATCCGCGAGGCGGCGCCTTTGTTCTCCTCCAACGCGCCGCGGCGACGGGCCGCCACTGCCCCGAATAACTCGGCATCCGTCGGTAGGCGGAAATCAGATTTCAACACCAGTTCTAGTCGCGTTTCGTAGGCCTGCCAGCCTGCGGGGGAATCCTTCAATCCATGGAGCAACTCCAGCCCGGCACCCAATGACAACAACCCCCTTTGCTTGGGTCTTCGGAGCGACTGATAGCTTGTCCACGGGTATTGTGATAATAGCTCGAACGGGATGATGCCTGCTCGTACCGGATTGAGGTGTACGTAGTCCATGCGGGCTGCCGCCAAAGGTCCGGCGGCGCAATGGTCAGCCCGATAACGAGACTGGAAGACGTGCCCGATCGAGCCGCGGAAGGCCTTGTGCTTGTTGGCGAAATCCGACTGCAACGCGTGCATGCCCAAGTCGAGGTTGCCCCGGGGGGTCGATAGGAGCAGGTGAAAATGGTTACTCATGACGGCGAAGGCGAACAGCTCCCAGCCGTGGCGATCGACGGTCCGAAACATCGCCTCGACGAAGAGTCTCTTGGCCGTTTCGGAGGCGAAAATCGCCGCTCCAAGTTCGGCGCGGTTATAGACGTGGTAAACGCCTTGGTTGGAAAGATGACGTCGCCGGCGGGCCATTGGGCGTACATCGGTCAAACCAGGCTCCAAGGCCAAGCCGTAGATACCCTTGGGGTTTTCGCCCAGCCAAGGGGGTCAGGCCGTTCGTTGATGGGGGTGTTAGTTTAGAGGCCCTGAAAGGGCTTCTAAACTAACAGGGGGTGTGACGAACGGCCTGACCCCTTTTCAGCGGAAAGACTTCAGGCGCCAGGCGGCGTCGGCCTCGCGGTCGGTACGGAATTCGATTACGCGCACGCCCTTGCCGCGGCGTTCGAGGTGGCGGGCGAGCCCGGCCCAGGTCTCGGCGAGGTCGTGGCGCACGCCGTGCGCGGCGCAGAGCTTGCCGAGGTCGGCCGCCTGCGGGGTGCCCCAGAGCTGCTCGAAGTGCCGGGTCTCCTGTGCGACGGGCAGGTGGTTGAAGATGCCCCCGCCTTGGTTGTTGATGACGAGGACGGTGAGGTCGCCGGCATGGCCATAGGCGGAGAGCAGGGCGTTGCTGTCGTGCAGGAACGTGAGGTCACCGCAGAGGAGCACGGTGCGGCGCCCGTCGAGCGAGGCGCCGAGCGCGGTGGAGACGGTGCCGTCGATGCCGTTGGCGCCACGGTTGCAGAGGACTTCCGGCCCCGGACCCGCGGGGTGGGAGAACCACTCGAGGTCGCGGATGGGCATGCTGCTGCCGACGAAGAGGCGGTCGTCCGGACCGAGGGCGGTCTCAAGCAGCGCGATGACGCGGCCTTCGAACGGCCAGTCGACCGCCACGACCTTCTCCAGACGGCGTCCGGCCTTGGCTTGGGCTTTCTGCCACTGGCGCAGCGTGGCGCTCGCTGGACGCGCAGGCACTTCGCCACCCGGCGTGAGCGTGCCATCCAGGCGCGTCCAGCGCCCCTGCGTCGCGTCCGTGTTCTCGCCCGGCCGTCCGAGTAGCAGCATCAGCGGGTCCGCTTGGCGCAGCCACCCGCGCAGCGACTTGCTCGTCGGCAAAGGTCCCACCACCACGACCGCCTCGGGCGTCAGCGACTTCGCGGTCTTTTCGTCGCGTAGGATGAGGTCGTAGGCCGTGATCGACCGACCCGTCCCGGCCAGGTCGCCGCGGAGCGTGCCGGCGCCGTCGGCCAGGATCGGCCAGCCCGTCAGTTGGGAGAGCTCCCGCAAGGCCCGGGCGCTCTCGTGGCGGTCGGCGAAGGCATGCGGACCCACGACAATCGCGCCCCGCTCGGTGCGGGGGAGGAGGCTGGCCACCACGGCCGGGGTCAGCGTCGGCTGGACTTGCCCAGCGGCCGGTAAGGTCGTGAAGGCCTCGAGATCGAAGCCGGACGGGGCCTGGAAGCCTTTTTCAGGCTGGGAGGGCGGTAGAGGGTCCCGGAAGGGCAGATTGAGGTGCACCGGACCTGCCAGTGGGCCTTGGGCGCGTTGCCAGCCATCGACCAGCAGCTGGCGCCAGTGGCGCAGGAGGTCGAGCCCGGTCCCGGGCACCGCGGCCTCGGCCGCCCAGACGGGGAAAGCGCCGAAGAGTCCGTTCTGGGGGATGGTCTGGCCGGAGTGGCATTCGCGCAGCTCCGGGGGGCGGTCGGCGGTCAGCACGAGCAACGGGGTCGCCGACAGTCGCGCCTCGACCACGGCCGGGAGGTAGTTGGCGCCCGCGGTGCCCGAGGTGCAGAGCAGGACGGCCGGACGGCGCGTGGCCTTGGCGATGCCCAGCGCGATGAAGCCGGCGGAGCGTTCGTCGAGCGCGACGGTGACCTTGAACTCACCTTGCGCGGCAAAAGCGTGGGCGAGCGGGGTCGAGCGGGAGCCCGGCGAGATCACCACGTGCGTCAGCCCGCAGCGGCGGAGCGTACGCACCCCCACGGCGCCCCAGAGGGCGTTCGTGTTAAGGAATTTGGGCGAACGGGCCATAAGCGCAGGTAATCACCCGTGAGCGGGGTGACAAGCGTTCGGTTGAAATAGGGTTTAAGTCCCGATGATTTCCGCTAGGTTTCGCTCGGAATGGAGATCCTTGCGACGCTCTGGCCCTTGTTGGTCGGCCTCCTGTTGTTGGCCGGGCTCGTCCACGCCATCTTCGTCGGCATGACCTTCGCGGTGGACGATCGGCATATCCGCGTACGTTTCTATGGTTGGACGGCGCGCCGGGTCGCCCTCGCCGACCTCGCGTACGCCGCGCGCGATTGGCCGATCGCCAAGATGTTGCTCAACGAGCACTGGACCAACGCCTTCGCCTCTAGTCGGATCATCCTGCTGCGCCGTCGGACCGGCCTCTTCCGCAATTTCCTGATCAGCCCGCCCGATCCTGCCGCGTTCCTGGAGGAACTTCGGACGCGGGGCGTGGTCATCCAATCATGAGATTCCTCACGCCCCTCGTCCTGCTCTTCGCCGCCGCCACCGGCGCCGCCGAACCCGTCCGGTTCTTCGCGATGGACACGGCCGCTCGCCAGGCCCCCGCCGAAGCCGCCGCCGTGCTCGCCGAACTCGGCTTCGATGGCTTCGGTGGGCGGCCGGCGACCGCGAAGGCCTTCGCCGTAGAGTTGGGCAAGCGTCAGGTGGCCTTCCTCAACGCCTACCACGTCACGAAGTTCGCGCATGATACCGCGGAACTCCCCGCCGACCTCGTCCAGGCCATCCAGGCGCTCGAAGGCCTCGACACCACCTTGTGGCTCGGCATCCAGCAGGTCCGGTTGCCCGCGGGAATCAAGGCCGGCCCGACCGCCGGCGATACCGTCGTCGTCCCGGCATTGAAGCAGGCGCTGGTCCTGGCCAAGGCGAAGCGCGTGAAAGTCTCGCTCTACCCGCACGCCGGTTTCTGGGCCGAGAGCGTGGACACCTGCCTGCGCGTGGCGAACGCGGTCGACGACCCCGACCTCGGCGTCACGTTCAACCTCTGCCACTGGCTCAAGGTCGAAGGGGCCGAGCGTGACCCGGTCCCGGTGATCAAGGCCGCGTTGCCTCGCCTGAACTTCATCACGATCAACGGCGCCGACGGCGGCGACACCCGTAAGCTCGGTTGGGATAAGCTGATCCAGCCCCTCGGTCGCGGTACGTACGACGTGAAGACCTTTGTGGCGAACGCCCGCGCCGCCGGTTATCGCGGCCCCTTCGGCTTCCAAGGTTATGCCATCAAGATGGACCCGAAGGCGCTCCTGAAGGAAACCATGGAAGCGTGGAAGGGGATGGGGAAGTGAGGTTTTGGCGGTTAGCGTTTGGCGGTTAGCGGTTGGAATGTGTTTGGGGTCGCGGGTTTCGGGCGCCGGTACCGTCGATCAGGTCCGGGGGCCGGCCACGGTGCATGAAAATCATGCCAGCCTACTTCCTCCGACGCGGTTTTTCCCTTACCGCTAACCGCCAACCACTAACCGCTTGTTTACGGAAACAACAAACCCCGGTTGCCCGGGGTTCGTGGACCGCTTATTTAGCGGCGTGCTCTTTGGCGTGCTCGGCCAGCGGGTCGTAGGCGAAGTCCTTCTTCAGGTCGCGCCAGGAGGCGTGGACGTGGTTCGCACCGCCCTGGAAATTCACGAGTTCGAAGAGGAAGGTCGGGCCCTGGATGCTGTAGTAATGGGCTTCGCCGACCTCGAGCCCGCCGTTCCAGGCGAACACGAGGGACTCCTTCACGGCTTCGATGGCCTTGAGCTCCTTGGCCGCGAAGTCCGGGCGGGTCCGGCTCACGTATTCGAAGACCAGCTGGCCGAGGATCTGGCGCTGGGCCTCGTCGAGCTCGGTCGCCGGGATGCCCTTGTGCTTCAGGATGCCGTCGGCGCGCTGCTTGTTGCCGGTGACGATGTCCTTGAAGGGGTCCTTGGCGAGGAAGGCCTTCTTGCGCTGTTCCGCGGTGAGCGACTTGGCGAGCTGGCGACCGAGGTCGTCCTCGAACTTCAGCAGCTCGAAACCGACGGGGCCGGGCTGACCTTCCTTGATCTTGCCCGGGTTGGTGGCGAAGAACGACGGGGTGGAGCTCACCAGTTCGCCGTCGACCAGCGTGAAGTTGAGGGACAGGTGGTGGCCTTCCCAGCGGAAGCCCCACGTGCCCTTGGCGTCGGGCGTGCCGAAGATCGACACGAAATAGTTCTCGGCGTCGCGCAGCGGGCCGGAGCCTTTCTCCAGCTCGAGCAACACCTGTTCGAGGGCCATGATCGACTCGGCCTTCATGTGGCCGCGGCCGCTCAGGGCGACGGACAAGATGGCCTGGGCGAAGTGACGCTGGCCCGGGTTCATGGCCTTGAGCGGGAGACCCTTGCGGGCGGCCGGCACGAAGATCCAGTTCGTCCGCTCAGCGTCGTCGAACTTGAAGGTCGCCTTGGCTTTCTGCTCGGCCGAAAGGGAGCCGAGGAAAGCCTGGGCGGAGGAGGCGAGCTCCTCGCCGGCGGTATGGGCGAGCGCGGAGGGAAGGGCGAGCGCCAGCAGGCAGAGCGACGCGAGGGTGCGGGGGAGGGAACGCATGGGGGTCAGGTAAGGACAGGGGTGTAGGGGAAGGGTTCCGGGAGGGCGAGGATGAAGCGGGCCAGGGATAGGGCCCGGGCTAGGGCTAGGGGCAGGGATAGGGATAGGGACAGGGGCAGGGGCAGGGGAAGCGTCAGGAGATTCTGAAGCAACGCAGGAAAGGGCGCCAACTTTCGCCGACCCAAGCCCAAGCCCAAGCCCAAGCCCTTAACAACTACTTCTTCTCTTCGCTTAGCTTC
>CAIRWP010000102.1 GCA_903882335.1 uncultured Opitutia bacterium
CTCTCAGTCGAGGGCAACTTCGCGAGCCACATCGACCGTCTGCTCGTGCCCGGCAAACTGCACCGGACCATCCACGACCCCGAAGGCCTCTTCTCGACCATCCCGGCTATCGCGACCGCCCTGCTCGGCATCTTCGCCGGGCTCTGGCTCCAGAAGCCGAACGAGGAGGTCGCCCCGTGGCGCAAGGCCCGGCGTCTCGCGCTCGGCGGCCTGCTCTGCCTGGCTCTCGGGGGACTGTGGGACTACGCCTTCCCCATCAACAAGAACCTCTGGACCAGCTCGTTCGTGCTCTGGGCCGGCGGCTGGAGTTTCCTGCTGCTCGCGGCTTTCTACGCGCTGGTGGACGTCCTCGGCTGGCGTCGTTTCGGCTTCGCCTTCGCGGTCATCGGCATGAACTCGGTGCTCATCTACCTCGCGGGCAAGTTCATCAGCTTCGGCTTCACCACGAACGCGTTGTTCGGCGGTCTGGCGAAGGCGCTGCCTGCGGGCCAAGAGCTAGTCCTCGCCGTCGGCTTCGTCGCCGTCGAATGGCTCTTCCTCTGGTTCCTCCAGAAGCACAAGGTGTTCCTGAAGGTTTAAGGGCGGACACCGCCTTTGCGGATGACGACGCCACCGGGAGCCGCTTAGGCCCAACATCGGGTAATTAAATAAGCGAGCGATGCAGCCGCGCGCGACCCAATCATCGACGCTATCCTCGACGCTATCATCGACGCTATCATCGACCCAATCATCGACTCTGTACTCTGTACTCTGTACTCCGTACTCTGTACTCTGTACTCCGTACTCCGCGCCTCCCCTCACATCCTCTCCAGCGGCTCGATGCCCAGGAGACGCAGGCCGGTCTCCATGATGGCGGCGGTGCGGGCGCAGAGCATGAGGCGGCGGGCTTTCACGGCGGGGTCGTCGACGAGCACGCTGTCGGCGGCGTAGAAAGCGCCGTAGGCGGAGGCGAGTTCGTGCAGGTAGGTGCAGAGGTGGTGCGGGCGCAGTTCCTCGAGGGCCTGGTCCAGCGCGGCGGTGAAGGCCAGCAGCTTGCGGGCGAGGGCGATCTCGGTCGGGGTCTCCGGGTCAGAGGCACCCTCCTCGCCCTGGCCGACGGCGAGGCCGGTCTTGCGGAAGATGGAGCGGACGCGCACGACGGCGTAAAGGAGGTACGGGGCGGTATTGCCTTCGAAGGCCAGGAGCTTCTCCCACGAGAACGTGTAGTCCATCGTGCGGTTGGAGGAGAGGTCGGCGTAACGCAGCGCGGCGACGCCGATGGTCTTGGCGATGAGCCGGCGCTCGGCCTCGGGGAGGTCGGGGCTCTTGGCCGTGACCGCGTCGAAGGCGCGGGCGGTGGCTTCATCGATCAGTTCCTGCAGGCGCACCGGGTCGCCGGACTTCGTCTTGATGGCCTTGCCGTCGGAGCCGAGGATGGTGCCGAACCAGACGTGCCGCAGGCGCGGGAGTTTCCGGCCGGAGGCCTTGAACCACTTGTCGCCCGTCAGGAAGAGCTGGTGGAAATGGTCCTGCTGGCGGCCGTCGGTGACGTACACCACCTCGTCGGCCCGGAAGTGCTCGCTGCGGTACAGGAGCGTCGCGAGGTCGGTCGAGGCGTAGTTGGAGGAGCCGTCCTTCTTGCGGATGATGAAGGGCAGCTTGGTCTCGGCGTGGCGGGAGAAGCGGGCCTCCTCGTCATGCCAGGCGACGAGCGCGCCTTCGCTCTCCTCGGCCAACCCGTGCTTGACCAGCTCGGCGTAGACCTGGTCGACCTTGTCGCGGTAGAAGGACTCGCCGAGGATGACGTCGGTCTTGAGGCCGAACTGATCGTAGATGCGCTGGCAGGCCGCGTTGGAAACCTCGACGATTTCCTTCCACAGGGCGAGGCTGGCGGCGTCGCCGGACTGCAGTTTCGCCAGCTCGGCGCGGGCGGCGTCCATCAGGGCCGGATCGGCCTTGGTCGCGACGCTGCCTTCCTTGTACAGCCGCTCAAGATCCTCGAGGGCCGTCGGGCTCTTCGCGTCGAGCTGGAAGCACGCGCGGCGGATGGCGAGGATGAGGATGCCGAAGTTGGTGCCCCAATCGCCGATGTGGTTGTCGCGGACGAGATCAGCCCCGCAGAACTCGATGAGCCGCGCGACGGCCTCGCCGATGACGATCGGGCGGAGGTGCCCGACGTGCATCTGTTTGGCGGTGTTGGGGGACGGGTAGTCGATGACGACCTTGCGGCCGCCCATCAGGCGGGCCGCGCCGGCGCGCCACTTGGATTCGTCGCGGTACTCGCGCAACCAGCCGCCGAGGGCGACCGGCGTGAGCTTGAAATTCAGGAAGCCCGGGCCGGCCACCTCGACCTGCACCAGCGCGGGGTCGAGCCCGCCCTGCGCCTGCAGCGCCTCGAGCAAGGCCGTCGCGAGGGCGCGCGGGTTCGCCTTGGCCTTCTTCGCCGCGGCCAGGACGCCGTTGGCCTGGAAGTCCGCATGGCGGGGATCCGACGGCTTGAGCTCGGGGTTGAAGTCGCCCTCGAGGCCGGGGACGGACGCGGCGGCCTTGCGTAGCAAGGCGTCGATTTCACGGGCGGGATTGAACCAGACGGACATGCCTCAAGCCGTAAGCCCCTACGCCCCCTCGGCAAGCGAAGAAGGCCTGAGAGGCGAGGGCTCGGGCCAGGGTTAGGGCTGGGGCTTGGAGAAGCGAGGTCGGCGGCGGCAAGAGACCATGCAGGGACAGAGAGCGAAAGCAGGGCGAACCCCTGCCGTCGCGCTGACTTTGGCATCAACTAGCCCAAGCCCTAGCCCTGGCCCTGGCCCTTAAAAGACTACTTCAGCGTCTTCAGATAAGCGAAGAGGTCCGTGACCTGGTCGTCCGTGAAGCCATCCAGCAGGCCTTCGGGCATCAGCGAGCGGCGCAGGTATTGGGCGGAGGCCACCTCGGCCTTGGGCACGCGACGATCCGCGCCACCGGGCTGACGGAGCACGTAGGCCGTCGCATCCTCGGAGACATAGAACGCCTCGATGACCTCCCCGGCCTTCAGTTTGACCTGGAAGATGCGGTAAGCGGCTTCGATCGCGGCGTTGGGATCGATGATGTTGCGGAGCACGGCCTCGGTGCCCATCGCGCCGGCGCCGGAAAGGTTCGGCCCGATGAGCCCGCCTTGACCATTGATCATGTGGCAGGACTGGCAGAGCGCCACGACGACCTTGCCCTTGGCGGGGTCGCCGGCCTTCGCCGCCAGCGCGGTGTAGCGGGCGGTCTTCTTCTCCAAGGCCGCGAACTGCTCAGCGTTGAGGAGCGGCGGCGCGTCGGTGGTGCGCACGATCTTGGCGCCCTTGCCGAGCTTACCCCAGGCGGAGTCGCCGCTGGCCGAAGCGAAGACCAGCGCCGCCGGGAGCGTCTCGCCGGCGAAGGTGCGGGTCATGTTCGCGCGGATCTCGGCCGGCTTACGCTCGACGTTCCAGATCCGGTATTCGGCGAAGGCGCCTTGCGTGCCGCCCTTGGGCGTGGACCAGCCGATCGTCAGACCCGGCAGCTCATGCGGCTGCGCCGACTTCGAGGTGCCGGTCGGCTCGCCGTCCTGATAGGTGCGCAGGACACCCGCCGCGTCCCGCGTGAGGGCCACATGCGTCCAGATACCGGCCGAAGTCGGCTTGGACGAGACGACGGCATCGTTGATCTTCGAACCCAGGTAGGCCCGGAAGACGCCGCCGGAGAAGTTGAGGTCCAGGATACCCGGCGCGCCGAGGACGCTGTCGTTGTTGTCGAGCTTGCCATCTAGGCGCACCCACGTCTCCACGGTGAAGGCACCCTTGAGCATGATCCCGGACTTGGCGACGGCGTCATTGGAACCGTCCAGGGCCAGCACGCTGCGGAAAACCCCGCCGAGCTGGGCCGAGACGGCCGCGAGCTCCGGGCTATCCCCCAGCGCGATCGAAAGCTTCTCGGCGACCGGGATCTCGATGTCGGCCACGGCGACGGACTTGTCGGCGAGACCCGCGGCGATGGCCTTCGCACCCGCCTTGGTGCCGCTGATGCCATCCAGCACAATCTTGCGGTCGTTGACGGACAGCTTGGAGTAGAAGCCCATCGCGAGCGGAGCGGCCTGCGGCGCGCGGGAGGCGACCAAGGCGCGCAGGGCGAGGCTCGAGACGTCCGCCGGCGCGACCCCGACGAGCGCGGCGATGGCTTCGGGCTTGGTGGTGCGGAGCTGCTGCAGCCCGACCAGGGCGTCGCGACGGGAGTCTTCGCGCGCGACCAAGGCCAGCAGGTCATCCTCGAGC
>CAIRWP010000103.1 GCA_903882335.1 uncultured Opitutia bacterium
ACGCCGCCGACGGTCGCCTTGGTCCATACCGCCCTGGGGCGGGTGGTGCTCGATCCGCGGGAAGATACCGCGGCGCGCAAGGCCCGGCTCGCGGCCTCGTTCACCCGCTCGCTGCAGGACGCCTGCGACACCGGGCTGCTCCGGGGCGACATCGCCTTGCGGGGCTTGCTGGATGAGCTGGTCCCGGACGAGGTTCCGGCCGCCAAGTAAGCGATTGCCTGCCCCCGTCATTCGGCCTGAAATGGGGGAGAAGCAGGGGATACCAAGCCTAATCATTATAAGTTAACTAAACTTGACAAGTTAAGGTTAAGTCTGCCCAATCCCGCCTCCTGTTCGCCATGAGCACCTTGCTCGAAAAAACAGCCGCTCCTGCGGCGCTCACCCTCAACCACGTGACCAAACGTTTCGAGGGGGAGTCGGGTCAGGTCACCGCCTTGGAGGATATCAGCCTGGAAGTGCGGGAAGGGGAGTTCTTGGCCGTCGTAGGCCCGTCTGGTTGCGGCAAGTCGACCTTGCTTAGCCTGTTGGCCGGCTTGGAGCACACCAATGAGGGAGAAATCCGCCTCGGGGATCAGCCGGTGACGGCCCCGGGCCGGGATCGCCTCGTCATGTTCCAACAGGATGCGCTCTTCCCTTGGCTCAATGCCCTGGAGAACGTCCTCTTCGGCCTCCGCCTCAAGCCCGCCCTCACCGATGCCGAGCGCCTCGAGTCCGCCCGCTACTACCTCAACCTCGTCGGTCTTGGTAACAAGGAGAAGGCCCGCCCGCACGAGCTCTCCGGCGGCATGCGCCAGCGCGTGGCCCTCGCCCGCTCGCTCGCCCCGAATCCGCGCGTGCTGCTGATGGACGAACCGTTCTCGGCGCTCGACGCCCTCACGCGCGAGCAGCTCTACGGCGATATCCAGGAGATCTTCACCAAGCGCAAGAAGACCATCGTGCTCGTCACCCACAACATCCGCGAGGCCGTCTGCCTCGGCGACCGCGTGGTGCTCTTCTCGCCCAATCCCGGTCGCGTCCAGCAGGTCTTCGACATCAACCTGCCTCGGCCGCGCCGCATGAACGATCCCGCCCTTGCGACCCTCGCCGCGGAGGTCACCACCGCGCTCTCCTCGCGGCTCCCCCGATGAATTCCCCCTCGCGACTGCCCCGTTTCGTCATCCCGACCCTCGTCGCCCTCCTCGCCCTCGGTGGTTGGGAGTGGTACGTGCGCAGCGGCCGGGTGAGCGAGGTCCTGGTGCCCGCGCCCACGCATATCGTGCAGTGGTTTGCGGAGTCCCTGCTGAGCGGCGAGCTGCTCGCGGCCACCTGGGTGACGATGCGTCGCCTGATCATCGGCTTCGCCATCGGCGCCGCCCTCGGCGTGCCGCTCGGCGCGCTCTGCGCCCGCGTCCGCTGGGTGCGCGACACGCTCGGCGTGCTGGCCCTCGGCCTGCAGACTTTGCCGTCCGTCTGCTGGGTGCCGCTGGCCCTGCTCTGGTTCGGCATCCGCGAGGAAGCCGTGCTCTTCGTCGTCGTGATGGGGACCATCTGGGCCGTGGTTATCGCTGTCCAGGAATCCGTCCTCAACGTCCCGCCCCTCTACCTGCGCGCCGCGCAGACCATGGGCTCGAACGGCTGGCACCTCTGGTCCCGCGTCATCTTCCCCGCCGCCTTGCCGGGCGTGCTCAGCGGCATGAAGCAGGGCTGGGCCTTCGCCTGGCGCTCGCTGATGGCCGCCGAAATCTTCGTCGTGATCGTCACCGGTTTCGGTCTCGGCTCGCTCCTCAACGCCGGCCGCGAGCTACTCCGCATGGATCAGGTCATGGGCGTCATGGCGGTCGTCATGCTCGTCGGCCTGCTCGCCGACCTCATCTTCTTCTCGCCGCTCGAGCGCTGGTTGCGCCGGTCGCGCGGGTTGGAGCGCTGAGGTCCGTCGCCTTTCCTGCTCGACCCCCGCCCCGGGGGGGCCTAACCATCGGGGCATGTTCATCGACGAAGCCAAGGTCATCCTCAAGTCCGGCGACGGCGGGCACGGGTGCGTGAGCTTCCGTCGCGAGAAGTTCATCCCCAAGGGTGGCCCTGATGGCGGTAATGGCGGCAAGGGCGGTGACGTCGTGCTCTTGTGCGACCGCAACGAGGGCGACCTCCAGGCCTACCGCTGGCAGCCCCACCGCTCCGCCCGCAATGGCACCCCCGGGATGGGCCGCCAGTGCGCGGGCCCCGATGGTCCTGACCTCATCATGCCCGTGCCTCCCGGCACCCAGGTCCTCGAGGAAGGCACCGGCCGCCTCGTGGCCGAGCTGACCGAGCACGGCGACCGCGTGGTCCTCCTCGCCGGTGGCAAAGGCGGCCTCGGTAACATGAATTTCAAGAGCTCG
>CAIRWP010000104.1 GCA_903882335.1 uncultured Opitutia bacterium
CGTGGAGGCGTCGTTGCGGAGGACGATCTCGCGCGGTTGCAGCAGGCGCTGCAGCACGTCGATGATCGTGGCCAAGCGGCGGTCTATGCCGCAGGTCAGGGCCTGGATCGTGATGAGGTCGTTGTAACGGTCGACGACGAGGCCCGGAAGGCTGTCGGCCTCGGACCAGATCAGACGGCAGACCGGCTGGCCGGCGCGGCGGTTGACCGAAGCGGTGACGAGTTCTTCGAGCAACGGGCCGTCGAGGGTGATCGGGCGGCGCGAGTAGCGGCGCCAGGCGATCTGCGACTTGCCGTTCCAGAGGCCGGCGCCGAGGCAGCGGCCCTTGAGGTCGGTCAGTTCGACGCAGTCGCCGTCCTGCGGCGGCTCGCCCGCGAATTCGACTTCCCCGAGGAAAGCCCAAGGATGACCTCGGAGGACGCGGGCGGGACGACCAGGACGGATACGGATAGCGCGGAGCATGTTAATTGACGGCCCTTAGCTTGGGCACCGCCCAGGCGGCGACCAGCACGGTGGGCAGCCAAGCGGCGACCATCGGAGGGATCGCCCCATTATCGCCGAAGGCGGCGCAGAAGGAGGTGAGGAGGTAGAAGGCCAGGAAAAGGCCGAAGGTCTTGGCGACGCCGACCATCGGGCTGACGCGCCCGCCGACGACGGCGAACGGGATGGCGACGGCGATGACCACGAAGCAGATGGCCGGCGCCGACAGGATGGCGTGGTAACGCATCGCGTAGGCGGCGTTGGACCCCGTCGGGTTCTGCCCCGCGTGTTCGACGAAGCGGGAAACCTCCCGGAGCGAGAGTCGGGACGGTTCGCGGGTGGCGAAAAGCATCACCTCCGGATCCTCGTCGAAGCCCGGTGCGAGCTCCTTGAACTCGGGCTGGGCCAGCAAGGCGCCGGTCTTCGGGTCGAAGCGTAGGTCGCGCCCCTGGCGGAAGACCCAGCGCCAGCGCCCGTCGATCTTCCGGAACTCGGCGAAACGGGCCGAGATGCAGCGCGTCTCGCGGCCCTGCTCGTCGAAGAGATGGACGTCGACCTCGAAGGCCTGACCGGTGGAGAAGCCCATCCGACTGATCAACCAGAGTCGACGGGCCCGGGTATTATCGAAGGAGATCAAGCCGATCTCGCCGGCCGGCAAGGTGGCCTTACCTTGGGCGCGGATGGCGTCGAATTGGGCCGTTTCGGAGATCTCGCGCTGACGTTCCAAGGCATCCGGAATCCAATAGGCGTTCAGGGCCACCAAGAGGAGGGCGCAGGCGGCCCCGGCGGCCCAGAGCGGGGCCGTCAATCGCCAGAGTCCCACCCCGGCCGCGCGGATGGCGGCCAGCTCCTGGTTACGGTTCAGGGCGCCGAGGGTGAAGATGACGGAAATCAGCAGGGAAATCGGCAGGAGCATGGGGATGCTACCGACCATCAACAAGGCCAGGTACTCGACGCTCGTGCCAAAAGACAGCCCCCAACGTTCCAGGTCGGGGATTCGGTTATAGCAGTGCGAAATCAGGATGAGACCGCCAAAACCCAACAGGCAGAGTCCGAAGACCTTGGCCCATTCGCGGAGAAGATAGCGGTCGAGGATACGCACCGCAGGGGATGACAACCGCCGAAGCCCCCTCAGCAACCCCAAACCTCTTCGGACCGGGGTGGCGCTGGGGCCAATCTTCGGTTGAAAGTCCGCCCGGCGGAGACATCAATGCAACCCACCCCGTTCCGGACTGTCCTAGTCCGCGTGCCCTCGCCCCGAAGTGCCCCTGCCGCCATGCGCCCCGCCCTCCCCTTCACCCTTGGCCTGCTGCTGGCCACTGGAGCCACCGTCGACGCCGCGGAGGCCCCGCTCGATTACAACGAGTCGATCCGCCCGATCCTGTCCGAGAACTGCTTCTACTGCCACGGGCCCGACGCCAACAAGCGCAAGGCCAAGCTGCGGCTGGACGTCCGCGCCGAGGCGTTGGCGAAGCAGGCCTTCGTCCCGGGCAAGCCCGCCGAGAGCGAACTGCTCAAGCGGCTCGTCTCGAAGGACCCCGAGGAGGTTATGCCGCCGCCCGATTCGCACCGGACGGTCACGCCAACCCAGCGCGAGCTGCTGAGCCGCTGGATCGCCGAGGGAGCCAACTACCAGGAGCACTGGACGTTCGTCGCCCCGGCCCGCCCGCCGCTCCCGGCGAACGGTGAGCGCCACCCGATCGACGCCTTCATCGTCGCCAAACTCAAGACGGCGGGCCTCGCGCTCTCCCCCGAGGCGCCCAAGGCCACCTTGCTCCGACGCGTCACGCTGGACCTGACCGGCCTCCCGCCCACGCCGGAGGAGACGGCCGCTTTCCTCGCCGACGGCTCGGCCGACGCCTATGAGAAGCAGGTCGACCGCCTGCTGGCCTCGCCCCGCTACGGCGAGCGCATGGTCCTGCCTTGGCTCGACGCCGCCCGCTACGCCGACAGCAACGGCTTCCAGCAGGACGGCGACACGTTCCAATGGGTCTGGCGGGATTGGCTGGTGCGCCAGCTCAACGCGGACAAACCGTTCGACCAGCTCAGCACCGAGATGCTGGCCGGCGACCTCCTGCCGAACGCCACACCCGAACAGCGCCTCGCCACGGCCTTCAACCGCAACCACATCCTGAACGGCGAGGGCGGCAACATCGCCGAGGAGCAGCGGTTCGTCAGCCTCTTCGATCGCGTCGAGAGCACCACGACCACCTGGCTCGGCCTGACGGTGGCGTGCGCCCAGTGCCACGACCATAAGTACGACCCGATCACGCAGCAGGATTACTACCGCTGGCTGGACGCCTTCAACCACGCCCCCGAACGCGGCGTACCCGGCGGCGGGCCTTCGCGCTTCCGCCTGGACGGCCCCCTGCTCGAGTTCCCCAACCCCGACCAGGCGGCGCAGTTCGCCAAGTTGCAGGCCGACTTCGAGACGCGCAACCAGACGCTGCCGGCCTTGCAGAACCAGACCTACGCGGCCTGGCTGGCCAAACCGGCGAAGGAACGGGGCGCCGTCCCGAAGGAGCTCGAACCGTTGCTGGCCGCTGACCGGAAGCGGACGGCCCCCGAGGAGAAGCAGGTCCGCGCCCATTACAACAAGAGCGTCTTCCCCGAGGACCGGAAGAAACTCCCGGCGCTGGTGGCGCTCGACGCGGCCAAGGCGGCGATGGACAAGTTCAAGTCGACCGATAACTGGCCGCGCGTCATGGTCATGTCCGACGACAAGGCGCGCGACACGCACATCCTCGACCGCGGGGCCTACCTGTCGAAGAAGGAGAAGGTCACGTTCGACACGCCGGCCTTCCTGCCGCCGATGCCGAAAGACGCGCCGCGAAATCGCCTGGGTCTGGCCCAATGGCTGTTCCGCCCCGCGCACCCGCTCACCGCCCGCGTGCAGGTCAACCGCCAGTGGCAGCTTCTCTTCGGTCAGGGCATCGTCCGCACCTCCGAGGATCTCGGCGTGCAGAGCGAGCAGCCGACGCACCGCGAGCTGCTGGACTGGCTGTCCGTCGAGTTCCGCGAAAGCGGCTGGAAGACCAAGGCGCTGCAACGCCTCATCGTGACCAGCCGGACCTACCGTCAGTCCAGCCAGGTGACGGCGGCGGGGTTGCAGAAAGACCCGGAGAACAAACTGCTGGGCCGAGCGCCCCGCCTGCGCCTGCCCTCCCCCCTCCTCCGCGACGTCGCCCTCGCCGCCAGCGGGTTGCTGGTCGGGAAAGTGGGCGGCGCCCCGGTCTACCCGGTCATGCCGCCCGCGCCGTGGGAGAGCCTGGCGATCACGAAGGAACGCGACTTCACCTACCCGACGTCCAAAGGGCCCGACTTGTACCGGCGGTCTTTGTACACCTTCTGGCGGCGGACGATCGCACCGGTGAACATGTTCGATACCTCGTCGCGGCAGGCCTGCCGGGTCCGCCTCTCCGCCACCTCCTCGCCGTTGCATGCGTTGACGATGCTGAACGACCCGACCTGGGTGGAGGCTTCCCGCGCCCTCGCCCAGCGCGTCTGGTCCGCCGGCGACGACGAGCGCCGACTGGCGCAGGCCTACCGGCTCGTGCTGGGCCGCGCGCCGATCGGTTCCGAACCGCGACTGCTGGCCCGCCTGCTCGCCGGCCAACGCGCCATCTACGCCGCGGACCCCAAGGCCGCCGCGGCCCTGCTCGCCCACGGCGAAAGCAAACGCGACCCCGCCATCCCGGCGGCCGAGCATGCCGCGCTGACCGCCGCCTGCCTCGCCCTCTTCAACCTCGACGCGGCGATCACCCGCGACTGACCCCATGCACCCCGACCTCTCTCCCGCCGAATGGCGCCGCCAGCTGACCCGTCGCAACTTCCTCAGCGCCGGCGTCCAAGGCATCGGCACCGTCGCCCTCTCGTCCCTGCTCAGCCGCGACCTGTTCGCCGCCAAGCCGGATGCCCTCGGCGCCCTGCCCGGGCTCCCGCACTTCGCGCCCAAGGCCAAACGCGTCATCTGCCTCTGGCAAGGCGGCGGCCCTTCGCACGTCGACCTCTTCGACCAGAAGCCGACCCTCGCGAAGGAGGCCGGCAAAGACATCCCCGCCAGCATCCGCGGTGACACGCGCCTTTCCTCGATGTCGAGCGGCTACGCCAAGTGGCCCGCGGTCCCGGCCATCAAGCCGTTCGCCCGCTACGGCCAGAGCGGCCGCGAGCTATCGACGCTCATCCCGCACATCGGCTCGATCGCCGACGAGATCTGCGTGGTCCGCTCGATGAACACGGAGGCGGTGAACCACGCCCCGGGCGTGACCTTCTTCATGACCGGTTCACAGATCCCAGGTCGCCCCGCGGTCGGCGCCTGGCTCGCCTACGGCCTCGGCACGATGAACCAGGACCTGCCCGCCTACGTGGTCATGACGTCCTCCGATAAGACCAAGACGTGCGGCCAGCTCTTCTTCGAGCACTATTGGAGCAACGGCTTCCTGCCCGGCAAGCACCAGGGCGTCCGCTTCCGCGGCGTCGGCGAACCGGTGCCCTACGTGGCCAACCCCGCGGGAGTGGACCGCGCGGCGCGCCGCACGATGCTCGACGACCTGCAGGCCCTCAACCGCGAGCACTTCGGCTGGGCCGGCGATCCCGAGATCGACACGCGGATCTCCCAGTACGAGATGGCGTTCCGCATGCAGGCCTCCGTGCCCGACCTGCTGGATTTCCGCAACGAGCCGAAGGCGGTGCTCGAGATGTACGGCCCCGACGTGCTGACGCCCGGGACGTTCGCCAACAACTGCCTGATCGCCCGCCGGCTGGCCGAGCGCGGCGTGCGCTTCACCCAGCTCATGCACGCGGGCTGGGACCAGCACAACAACCTCTTCACGCAGCTCGAGATGCAGTGCCGCGACACGGACCAGCCGAGCGCCGCCCTGGTCAAGGACCTGAAGCAACGCGGCCTGCTCGACGACACGCTCGTCATCTGGGGCGGGGAGTTCGGCCGTACCCCGTTCGGCCAGAACGGCTCCAAGGGCCGCGACCATTTCGGCCGGGCCTACAGCTGGTGGCTGGCGGGCGGCGGCGTGCGCAAAGGGCATGTCTACGGGGAGACCGACGAGTTCGGCTGGAATGTCGCCAAGGACTCGGCGCACATCCATGACATGCAGGCGACCCTGCTCCACCTCTGCGGGATCAACCACGAGGCGCTGACCTACCGCTACCAAGGCCGCCAATTCCGCCTGACCGACGTGCACGGCAAGGCGGTCAAAGGCATCCTGGCCTGAGGCACCCGCCCGGCTAACCCCGAAAGGGCGGGTTAAAAGACGGATTTCACGTCTTTTTCCCCTTGCCCCCGGGGTCCGCCCGCCTTTGCTCAAAACCTCACCCACCTTACGGCCATGACCCAGCACAACAGTTTCAAAGCCAGCGCCTCCTCCTCCGGCGCCAAGCGCAACGTCCTCAAGCGTTTCGAACGCGTGGAACTGCTCAAGAAGCGCGGCACCGTCAAGGACCTGAAGCGCGTGACCAAGCTTCCGAAGACCAAGCCTGACGCCTAAGTCCGGGTCTCGCTCCCTTGCGAAAAAGCCCGCCCGGACTCCCGGGCGGGCTTTTTGCTTTCAGGGGGGCAAACCACGCTCGCCACCTCACCCGCCTTTTCCCACCCTCCCCTTTCGCCCCGCATGGAATCGCCCCGGAAGAAATACCGCCCGTTCGAGACCGTCAGTCTCCCCGATCGCCGCTGGCCCGACGCCCGCATCGAGCGCGCCCCGCGCTGGTGCTCGGTCGACCTCCGCGACGGCAACCAGGCGCTGGCCATCCCCATGAACGTGGCGGAGAAGCACGAGCTCTTCCAGGAGCTCTGCCGCATCGGCTTCAAGGAGATCGAGATCGGGTTCCCCTCCGCCTCCGACACCGAGTTCAACTTCACGCGTGAGCTGATCGAGCGGAAGCTCATCCCCGACGACGTCTCCGTGCAGGTGCTCGTCCAGGCCCGCGAGCACCTCATCCGCCGCACGATCGACTCCCTCAAGGGCGCCCGCCGCGCGATCGTCCACCTCTACACGCCGACCAACCCGGCCCAGCGCGAGATCGTCTTCGGCCTCTCCAAGGAACAGGTCCTCGAGATGGCGGTCACCGGCGCGAAACTCATCCGCGAGCTCACCGACGCCCTGCCGGACACCCGGTGGCAGCTCGAGTTCAGCCCCGAGACCTTCGTGCTCACCGAGCCCGACTATGCCCTCGAAGTCTGCGAGGCCGTGGCCAAGGCCTGGGGGGCCTCCGCGCAGCGCCCGATCATCCTCAACCTCCCGCTGACCGTCGAGGCCGGCACGCCGAACACGCACGCCGACCAGATCGAGTGGTTCTGCCGCCACCTGAGCGACCGCTCCATGGCGATCGTCTCCCTGCACACCCACAACGACCGCGGCACCGGCGTCGCCGCCACCGAGCTCGGCCTCATGGCGGGCGCGGACCGGGTGGAAGGCACGCTCTTCGGTAACGGCGAACGGACCGGCAACCTCGACATCGTGACCGTGGCGCTGAACATGTACTCGCACGGCATCGACCCGCACCTCGACTTCCGTAACCTCGGCCGCATCCGCGAGGTCTACGAGCGCGTGACGCGCATGAGCGTGCACGACCGCCATCCCTATGGCGGCGACCTCGTCTTCACGGCCTTTTCCGGCTCGCACCAGGACGCCATCAAGAAGGGCATGGATCGCCGCGGCAAGATCGGCCACGACGCCCTCTGGGAGGTCCCCTACCTGACCATCGACCCGATGGACATCGGCCGTTCCTACGAGGCCATCATCCGCATCAACTCGCAGAGCGGCAAGGGCGGCGTCGCCTACGTGCTGGACCGCGAGTTCGGCTTCGACCTGCCAAAACTCATGCACCCGGAGGTCGGCAACCTCATCGGCAAGCACGCGGATTCGCTCGGTAAGGAACTCTCCCCGCGGGAGATCCACGACTGCTTCCGCGCCAACTTCGTCAACGTCGCCGCGCCCCTCGAGCTCGTCGCGTTCAGTTCGACGCCCGTGAGCAAGGAAGCCGTGCGCTGCCAGGCCGAGGTCCGTCGCGACGGCCAGATCCTCGACCTCACCGGGGAAGGCAACGGCCCGATCAGCGCGCTTGTCCACGCCCTCGCCTCGAAGGGCTGGGCGAACTTCTCCCTCAAGGACTACCGTTCGCACGCACTGACGGCCGGCTCGGAATCCTCCGCGGCCGCCTATGTCTCGTTGCAGGCCAAGGATGGCCGCACCGTCTGGGGCTGCGGCGTCGACGCGAACATCGAGCTCGCCGGCCTCAAGGCCCTCGTGAGCGCGGCGAACCGGCTAGGCTAAAGCCCAGTCAGAGGACACGCGGGCAAGGTGACACGGTGACAAGGGGAGCAACAAGTTGATCGGTTGATCCGTTGGCCAGTTGGCCAGGGGGATGCAATGGGTAGGGTCGGGACCGCGTCACGACATAGATGTCTCGGGTAGGGCTGACCGGCCCGGTCGGCCGCGGCTGAGCGGGCCGCTCAACCCTACCTAAAGACTGAACTCAAAGGGAAACCGGAGACCGGATGATTGGCTGATTGGCTGAGGCCTTCTGCACCGCAGCATCCTATCCGGTTTCCGGTCTCCCTTTGCACGGCATCTCCCCAACCGCCAATACCTTTCGTTAGTATCATCGGGTCTTAGCCTATGGCGGATGACGTCCCGATCTGCCGTCGCGAACGGACGTGCGGGTGACCACATCCCCACGCCAGCCGCCACCTGAACGACTTTCCTAACCGCCAACCGCCATCCGCTAACCGCTGATTAAACAACTTCTGCCTTCATCCCCGCCCCCGCATCCTCCATCCTGCCCGCCACCCCATGAAGAACCCCCGCTGGAATCCTTACCTTGTCGGCGCACTCATCGGCCTGCTCAGCGTGCTCACGTTCTCGCTCGCCAACAAGCCGCTCGGGATGTCGACCGGCCTCGCGCAAGCGGCCGGCGCCTGCGCGGTGCCCTTCCTCGGGGCGGACGGCGTGGCCCGGAATACCTATTGGGCCAAGACGGCGATCCCGGCTTGGGATTACAGCACCCTCTTCCTGGTTGGGACGATGCTCGGCGCCTTGCTCAGCGCCCTGCTCTGCGGCGGGTTCAAGCTCACGACGGCTTCGGCCGTCTGGACGGAGAGCTTCGGGCCCTCGCAGCCCAGGCGACTCATCGCGGCCTTCCTCGGCGGAGTCATCATCCTTTACGGCGCCCGCCTCGCCGACGGCTGCACCAGCGGCCATGGCATCAGCGGCTGCCTGCAGCTGGCCGTCAGCGGCTGGCTCTTCTTCATCGTCATGTTCGCCGCGGGCATCCTCACCGCAAAGCTCCTGTACGGCCGCACCCACCAAGGCTGAACCCACCCGAGACCCGCCCCCATGTCACCCTCCCTCGCCTTCCTCACCGGCCCCGAGCTCCTCGGATCCGCCCTCGTCTTCGGGATCATCTTCGGCTTCCTGCTGCATCGCGGCGGCGTGACGGACTTCGACGTCATCGTCCGGCTCTTCCAGTTCCGGGACTTCACCGTGCTCAAGGTCATGATGACCGCCATCGCCGTCGGCGGCGTCGGCATCGCCCTCCTGCACGGCCAGGAACTAGCCCAATTCCACATCAAACCCACCAACCTGCTGGCCGTCGGCCTCGGCGCCGCGATCTTCGGCGTGGGCATGGTGCTTTACGGGTATTGCCCCGGGACCGGCCTCGCCGCCCTCGCCACGGGCCGGCTCGACGCCTTGGCGGGCCTCGTCGGGATGCTGGTCGGCGGCATCGCCTACGCGCTCAGTTATGATTGGGTCGCAGCGCACATCCTGCCCGTGGGAGCCTACGGCAAACTGCGCCTACCGGAACTCCTCGGCGTGCCCGAGTGGGCCTGCTACGCCGGGCTCGTCGCGATGACCCTCGGTATCTTCGCGCTCGTTCGGAAGGCGGAAGCGAAGGCCTAGCCTTCGGAGGGGACACGTGGGCAAGGTGACACGGGGCGAAGGGGAAACAAAGTTGACCGGTTGACCCGTTGGCCGGTTGGCAAGGGATGGATTGGGTAGAGGCGCGGCGTCGCGTCCGTCGAAAGCGAAGCCTTCGCAAGGTAGGGACTGCACCGCGTGCTGCCCTAGCGCACCCATTCCCGGGTGGCAGGTGGCGGGAACATATCCTCGGCTCCCAGCCCCCGTGTACTCCGGTCCTCGTGCCCTCGTGTCCTCGCGTCCTCCAGCCCTCGTGCCCTCCGGTCCTCGAATCCTCGTGCCCTCGTATCCTCCAGTCCTCCAGCCCTCCAGCCCTCCGGTCCTCGAATCCTTGTGCCCTCCGGCCCTCCAGCCCTCGTGCCCTCGTGTCCTCCGTTCCTCGGATCCTCGCTCTCCCCAACCGCTAACCGCCAACCGCTAACCGCTATCCCCCTTCTTTCCTCTTGCCCTTCCGCCCAAATACATTCAAAGTTTTGAATATGTCAAAAGCGACGCCGCTCGACCCCAAGATCCTCCGCCACTGCGCCGCGGCCCTCCGCACGCTTTCGCACCCCGATCGGCTCCGTATCGTCGAAGCCCTCGAAAAGGGGCCATTGGAGGTCTCTGAACTCACCACCCGCCTCCGCCGTCCGCAGGCGACCGTGAGTCAGCACCTGATGCGCCTCCGCGCCCACGGCCTCGTGGCCGCCGACCGGGCCGGCCGGGTCGCCCGCTACCGCGTGGCCCATGCCGGTTGCCTGACGATCCTCGGCTGCATCCGTTCCCAGTTCGCCAAATAATCCCATGAACCCCTCTCCCAAGATCCTCATCGTCGGCGGCGTCGCCGGCGGCGCCCCCGGGACGCTCGCCCGCGACAGCCACGACGAACTGCACCCCCTGAACGTCCTGGCCGAGGCCGGCGCCGGCGCGTTGCTGCTCGACGTCCGCTCCCCCGCCGAGTTCCGCTCCAGCCGGGTCCGCGGCGCCATCAACCTGCCCCTCGAACAGGTCACGAGCGAGGCCGTACGCGCCCTGCTCATCGGCCAGGAACCGAAATCCGTGTTGCTCCTGTGCGCCTCGGGCGGCCGGGCCCGCACGGCGGCCAAGCAGCTCGCCGCCAGCGGCCTCAAGACGCTCGTCGTCCAGGGCGGCACGAACGCCTGCCGGCAAGCCGGTCTACCGATGGACCAGGACGCGGGCGGGATGATCTCGGTCGAACGCCAGGTCCGCATCGCCGCGGGTGCGATGGTCTTCACCGGCGTCCTCCTGGGCGCCTTCGTCCACCCCGGCTTCTACAGTCTCAGCGGCTTCGTGGGCGCTGGTCTGGTCTTCGCTGGCGTCACGGACTGGTGCGGCATGGGCCTGCTCCTCGCCCGCGCCCCCTGGAACCGCTGATAATACTAGTAAAATACCCGGTAACCCGCATCGTCGGCTCCGCATGCGTCTTGTCCTGATCGCCCTCGCCGTGAACTTCCTGGTCGGTTGCGGCTCCGTCCCGGCCCCGACCGAGGCAGGCTATACCCTTCCGCCCGCCGGCCTCTGGACGATCGCGGCGCCCGCGCCCGGGGAGGCGACGGCGGATGAACCGCGGCTCTACATCTCCCAAGCCCGGCCGCCGCTGGGCAACGCGCCGGCGGAGAAGCGGCTCGCTTTCCTGTTCCTGCCCGACGGGCGGGTACTGACCAACGCCAGCTACGCCGGGGGCGTCGTCGAGACGCCCGCCGCCTCGCTCATGAACACGGTGCTCCTCAAGCTCGAGGTCGCCAAGTGGTACGTCGGCCGCTACCAGATCGCCGACGGCAAGGTCGTCGTCGAGACCTACTGCCCGTCCTGGAAAGGCCAGCGCTATGATGCCTGGGCCTTCCTGCATTTCGACCTCGCGATCACCTCGAAGACCAATCTCCGCCTACTCGGCACGCGCGAGAAGCATCGCCCGCTGAACGGGTTCGACGGCGAACCCAGCTTCGCCGGCCGCTCCTTCGTGCGCCTGCCGCTCGAAGGGCCGATCACCGTCGAGCAGACCTGGTGACCGCCGCGGCGAATTCCCCCAAGTCGGCCTCCTCGGGGCAATAACAGGCTGCCAAGGGCGGGCCCCGGCCCAAGCCCTTGCCGTTGCCCTAAGCCTTCCCCAACTCCTCACCACGCTTGCGCGCGGCGAGCAGGGCCGAGGCGACGACGTCGCGGAACTTGCCGGCTTCCAGCGCATCGAGACCGGCGCGGGTCGTGCCGCCGGGTGAGGTGACCTGGTTACGCAGGTTTTCCGGGGTCTCCCCGGTGGCCGCGAGCAAGGCGAGCGAGCCGCTGAAAGTCTGGCGAACGAGGACCTTGGCCTGCTCCGGCGTGAAGCCGAG
>CAIRWP010000105.1 GCA_903882335.1 uncultured Opitutia bacterium
ACATTTCGCGACCCCTCGGGGCGCGAGCGGCACGCGCTCCTATGAGTTCGCGCGGGCGCTGATTGCGCGCGGGCATCAGGTGACGTTGGTCTGCGGCGCCCATCAGTTGAGCGGGCTCGAGTTGCCTTACGACGAAGCCAAGGGCTGGCATCGCGGTGAGGTGGACGGCATCGACGTCATCTCGCTGCCGCTCGCCTATTCGAACCACGACTCCTTGTTCCGCCGCGGCCTTGCGTACGTTCGCTTCGCCTTACGCTCCGTCCGCCTGGCGCTCGAACTCGATTGCGACCTCGTCTTCGCGACCTCGACGCCCATCACGGCGGTAATCCCCGGCCTCGCCGCCAAATGGCTCCGCGGTAAACCATTCGTCTTCGAGGTACGCGATCTCTGGCCCGAACTCCCACGCGCCCTCGGGATGCGTAATCCGTTTCTCCTCGGCGGCATGTCGCTCCTGGAATTCCTCGGTTACCGTTCCGCCGACGCCTGCATCGGCCTTTCCCCCGGCATCGTCGAAGGCATCCGTGCCCGCGCCGACGAGCGTCTGCCGATCGCGATGATTCCGAACGGCTCCGACCTCGAGGTCTTCCATCCGTCAAAGCGCGCCAAGCTCACGCTCCTGGGCATCGGGCCCGATGACTTCGTCGCCGGCTTCACCGGCGCCCATGGCGTGGCCAACGGCCTCGATGCATTGCTCGCCGTCGCCGAGGAGCTCAAGCGTCGCGGCGACCGGCGCGTGAAGCTCGTCTTCATCGGGGACGGCAAGGAGAAGGAACGCCTCGCGGCCCGCGCGACCGAGCTCGGACTCACGAATTGTCTGTTCTTCCCGCCCGTCCCGAAATCCGAGCTCGGCGCCATCACTGCCTCGCTCGATTGCGGACTGATGGTCCTGAAGGATATCCCCGCCTTCTACCGCGGCACATCCCCGAACAAGTTCTTTGATTACATCGCCGCCGGCATTCCCGTGGTGAACAATTACCCCGGCTGGCTGGCTGGTCTGATCCAGGAAAACCGGTGCGGGATTGTCGTCCCGCCGGGCAATGTCGCCGCCTTCGCGGACGCACTCCAGCGTCTCGCCGCGGACGCCGAAGCCCGCCGTACCATGGGCAACGCCGCTCGCGTGCTGGCGGAAAAAGAATTCGCCCGTCCGCTCCTCGCCGGTCGTTTCGTCGCCACCCTCGAAGCCCAAGTAGAGGCCTGACCCCTTGACCTTCCTTGATCCAGTTTCTTCCGAGGCCTCCATCGTCACAGACGCCGCGGAGTGGCAGGCGCTCATCGACGGACCTTTCCGCGAAGTTGCTGATATCTACCATCACCCCGACTTCGTCGCCTTAGAGGCGCGTCGCCTCGGCGCCACCCCTGGGATCGTCGTGGCCGAGGTGGCCGGCCGCACGGTCGGGCTGTCGCTCCTCTTCCGTCCGATTCCGGGTCACCCGGAACTCTGCGACGCGACCAGCGTCTACGGTTATAACGGCCTGCTTTATTCCGGCCCGACCGGAGAGCCAGCGCCGCTGAAAGCCCTCGCGGCCATCGAGCGGGCGCTCTATCTCCGCGGGTGTGTGGCCGTCTTCAATCGCAGCCACCCGCTGCGTCCGGCCCAGCTGCCGGGTCGCGCGCTTTCGGGCGAGACGCTCCTGCTCGACCTCGCCGCCGGCCAGGATGCCTATCTCCACGGGCTCGCCGACGGGCACGCCTACGACCTGCGTCGCATGCGCGCCGCTGGCCTGC
>CAIRWP010000106.1 GCA_903882335.1 uncultured Opitutia bacterium
GGCCCGCGCTTTCCTCGCGGCCGTGGTCGCCGATGCTTCCGCCCCGGCCGAACGTCGCCTCCGCGCTTTCTGGGTCGCGCTTTCGTCCACCTCCGACGTCGCCGATCTCGTGGCTCTCGCCGCGCGCGATCGCGAGGCGTCGCTGCGGGCCTGGGCCGTGCGTGCCGCCGTCGAGCGCGGGCTGGCCCTGCCGCTCGTCGATGACGCCGATCCCGTCGTCCGGCGGGAACTCGCCTCCGCCTTGCAGAAGATCCCGGCTGCCACCGCTGCCGACCTCGCGGCCCGCTTGCTCGCGCATGGCGAAGATGCTGCGGATCATAACCTCCCGTTGCTCGTCTGGTATGGCATCGAGCCGCTGGTCGGCGCCGATGCGGAACTCGGCATGCGTCTGGCGGTCGCCTCCAAGCTGCCCAAGGTCACGGAATTCATCTACCGTCGGCTGTCCGCCGATGGCGCCGGTCGGATGCGTCTTCTCGGCATCGCCGCGCGCACGGCTGACCTAGCCGCGCGGGAGCGCTTGCTCGAGGGGCTCGTCGCAGGCGTTCGGCAGGGTGGGGCGTTCGTCGCGCCCGCCGAATGGTCGGCCTGGTCGAAGGCCCTTCGCGCCGACGCGGGCGCGAACCTCGTCGCCCTGGTGAACGAGCTCGATGCGCTCGCCGGCGATGAGCCGAGCCGGGCCTTTTTCCGCGGTCACCTGGCCGACGCCAAGGCGCCGCCCGCCGCCCGTCAGCGAGCCTTGGCCGTCTTGGTCCAGGCGCGCGACCGCGCCGCCGCCCCGGTGCTGCACGCCTGCCTGACGGATGCTTCCGTCTCCGGCGTCCTGCGTCGCCTGGTCATCCAGGCGCTCGCTTCGCTTGGGGATGCCGACACCGCGGCTCGGCTCATCGCGGGCTACCCGACGTATTCGCCGGCGGAGCGCGCGGATGCCTTGCCCGCCTTGATCGCCAACCCCGCCGCGGCCGCCCGGACGCTGCGCGCGATCGCCGACGGTGCCCTCGATAAAGGCGTGCTCTCGCCGGTCGCCGTCCGTCAGCTCAAGGGGATGCGCGACCCGGCCATCGATGCGCTCCTCGCCCAGGTCGTCGGCGTCGTCAACGCCACCAAGGCCGACTTCGCGAAGACGAAGGCGAAATACGTCGACCTCCTCTCCGGCAAGGCGCTGGGCAAGGCCGACCTCGCCGCTGGCAAGGCGCTGTACCTGCAATCCTGCGGGCTTTGCCACCAGCTGTTCGGCGAGGGCAACCTCGTCGGCCCGAGCCTGACCGGCTCCAACCGCGCGAACCTCGATTACCTCTTGGAGAACGTCCTGGATCCGAATGCGCTGATCGGGAAGGACTACCAGCTCAACGTCTTCAAGCTTAAGAACGGCAATACCGTGAGCGGCTTGGTGCAGTCGGAGGACGCGCAGGTGTTCAACACCGTCATGCCGGGCGGGGTGAAGTTCGCCGTCGCCAAGGCCGAGGTCGCCAGCCGCGAGATCCTGCCAGTCTCGTTGATGCCGGAGGGTCTCTTTGACGCCCTTAAGCCCGCCCAAGTCGTCGACCTGGTCGCCTACCTTCAGTCCCCCGATGGCAAGACCAAGCCCGTGGCCGCGCCCGCGGGTGGCGTCTGGCGCGTCGACGGCGTCGTCGAAGGCGAGTCGCTCAAGGTCCTGGGCAAGACCGGCGGACGGGTGTCGAACCAGCCGATGACCAAGTTCAAGGCCAGCCGGTGGAGCGGCAACGACCACCTCTGGTGGGCCGATGCCAAGACGGGCGACAGCCTCACGATCGCCTTGCCGATCAAGGAGCAGGGTGCCTATCAACTCACCTTCGTCTGCACCAAGGCCCATGATTATGGCCGTTTCGAACTGCGCCTCGATGGCAAGGTCATCACCGGTCCGCAGGGTCTCGATCTTTACAACGCCAAGGACGTCGTCACTTCCGGTGAGCTCGACGGCGGTCGCCACGAACTCGCTGCCGGCGACCATAAGCTCGAGGTGCGCAGCCTGTCCCCGAATCCCGTGGCCACCCCGCGTAACATGTTCGGCCTCGACTTCCTCAAGGTCGAAAAGAAATAACCTTACCACCCCATGAAAGCCCTCCTCCCGCTGTTCGTCGTCGCCTCCGTCTTCGCGGCGCCGCCCGCCCCGACCCTCGAGAAGCTCGACCCTGCCCTGGACGCGCTCGTCGCGGCCGACGCGAAGATCGAGAAGGTCGGCACCGGCTACGGCTGGGCCGAAGGCCCGATCTGGTTCAAGGACCGCTTCGTCTTCTCCGACGTCCCGAAGAACATCGCCTACGCATGGAAGCGCGGCGACGCCGAGCCGGCCGTCTTCCTTAAGCCCAGCGGCACCGACGAGCCCTCCGACCTCCAGGGGTCCAACGGTCTCGCCGTCGACGGCAAGGGCAGCCTCGTGCTCTGCCAGCATGGCGCCCGTCGGGTCGGTCAGTCGCTCGGCGACGGCAAGTTCAAGCCCCTCGCGACCACGTTCGAGGGCAAGAAGTTCAACAGCCCGAACGACCTCGCCATCGCCGCCGATGGCTCCGTCTACTTCACCGACCCGCCCTATGGTCTGCCGAAGGGGCAGAAGGCGGAGCAGGATTTCCACGGCGTGTACAAGCTGGCCGCCGACGGCAAGGTCACGCTCGTCAGCAAGGCGGTCAAGTGGCCCAACGGCATCGCCCTGAGCCTCGATCAGAAGACGATTTACCTCGCGGTCTCGGATAGCGCCAACACCCGCGTCGCCGCGTGCGACCTGGATGGCGGCAACCTGCGTGATATCTTCGTAGCCCAGCCGCTGAAGAAGGCCGGCCGTCCCGGTGGTTGCGACGGGCTCAAGGTCGACGCCGAGGGCAATCTCTGGACGACCGGACCGGGTGGCGTGCTCATCCTCTCGCCCCAGGGTAAGCATCTGGGCTCGATCCTCTTCCACCAGCCCACCGCGAACCTCGCCTGGGGCGAGGATGGCAAGACACTCTTCGTCACCTCGAACCATGACGTCTTCGTGTTGCGCACGAAGGTCAAGGGAGCGGGGTTTTGATGGGGAGGGCAGGGGCTTGGGCTTGGGCCTGGGCTTGGGCTTGGGCCTGGGCTAGGGCTTGGGCCTGGGTTAGGGCTAGGTTGAAAGCGACTTTTTCTACGGTTCACTCCTGGGGTTAAGGGGAGGAATCTCTCGTCCATGGGAGAGAAAGGTGTGGATGGGCTGATTGCCTATCAGCAAGCGGTCTTGTTCGCCGGGAGGGTGATCAGGATTACCCAGTCATCCGCTTTGCGGAAGCATCCGTGGATGTGCGATCAACTATGCCGCGCGGCTCTGTCCGTACCCAGTAATATCGCCGAAGGCTACGAGCGGCGATCGGACCGTGATACCGCCCGGTTCTATCGGATTGCTTTGGGTTCCTGCTCGGAGGTGAGGACTCAGCTCAAGGTCTCGGTCGTGGCCGAGATGGTAGATGAATCTCAAGTGGTTGGTGTGCTCGAAGACGGCGTCAAGGTTCTGCGATTACTGAGCGGCGTTCTGCGTTTCTTGGATGAGCGCCAATCTAGGGTTGGTCTTGGTGACAAAGCCTCTTCCAAACCCAAACCCAAGCCCAAGCCCTAGCCCTGGCCCTTGGCTCCGGCCCTTGGCTCCCCCGCCAAATCCTTGCCCTTTCCGCGCAGGTCTCCCATACCAGAGGCGTCCCCATGAAAGCGCTGCTGCTCACCGAATACAAAAGCATGTCCTACACGGACGTGCCGAGTCCCGTCTGCGGTCCGGAGGAGGTCCTGATCCAGGTCAAGGCCTGCGGGATCTGTGGTTCCGATATCCACGGCTATGATGGCTCCACCGGGCGCCGCATCCCGCCCTTGGTGATGGGGCATGAGGCGGCCGGCGTGATCACCGGCGTGGGCGCTCAGGTGACGACCCTGAAGCCGGGCCAGCGCGTGACCTTCGACTCGACCGTCTTCTGCGGCGGCTGCGTCCACTGTCAGCGCGGCGACGTGAATCTTTGCGACAACCGACAGGTGCTCGGCGTCTCCTGCGGCGATTATCGCCGCCATGGTGCCTTCGCCGAATTCGTCACGGTGCCCGCGCGCATCGTGCACGTACTGCCCGATGCCTTGGGCTTCAACGAAGCCGCCATGATCGAGGCCGTCTCCGTGGGCGTGCACGCTGTGCGCCTCACGCCCTGCACCCCGGGCGACACGGCCGTAGTCGTCGGGACCGGGATGATCGGCTTGCTCACCCTGCAGGCTGCCAAGATCGCCGGCTTCGCCCAGGTCATCGCCGTCGATACCGAGGAGTCCCGCCTCGCCGTCGCCCGCGAACTGGGGGCGACGCATCTTTTCAACGCCAAGACCGGCGGCGACCTCACGGAGTTCGTGAAGGGGCTGACGAAGGGGCAGGGCGCCGACGCCGCCTTCGAGTGCGTCGGTCTCAACGCCACCGTGCTCTCGGCGATCCACGCGGTCCGCAAAGGCGGCACCGTGACCCTCGTTGGCAACCTCTCCCCCAAGACCGAGCTCCCGCTCCAGGTCGTCGTCACCCGCCAACTGCGCCTGCAGGGCTCCTGCGCGTCCGCCGGCGAGATCCCGCGCTGCATCGAGCTCCTCGCGACCAAGCAGATCAAGGTCGACCGGATCATCTCCGCCGTCGCCCCGCTTGAGCAGGGCGCCGATTGGTTCGCCAAACTTTACGCCGGCGCGCCCGGCGTGATGAAAGTCATCCTCGCCCCGAACGCCTGATGTCCTCCCCCTTCTTCAGCCTCGCCGGCAAGGTCGCCTTCGTTACCGGCACCAGCCGCGGTCTCGGCCAGCATTTCGCCCGCGCCCTCGCGCAGGCCGGCGCCGATATCGCCCTGTCGAGCCGCGACGTCGCCAAGCTCGATGCTTTCCGCAAGGAGATCGAGGCGCTCGGTCGCCGCACCTGCGCCGTCGCCCTCGATGTCCGCGATGGCGCCAGCATCAAGGCCGGCGTCGCCGAGGTGGAGCGCCAGCTGGGGCGCATCGACATCCTCGTGAACAACGCCGGTTGCAACATCCGCAAGCCGGCCCTCGAGGTCAGCTGGGAGGACTGGAACACCATCCTCGACACCAATCTGCGCGGGACCTTCTTCACGTCGCAGGCGGTCGCCCCCGGCATGATCGCACGTGGCTACGGCCGGATCATCAACATCGGCTCGGTGACCTGCGTCGCCGGTTACGCGGGTCTCGCGCCCTACGGTGCCAGCCGCGGGGGCGTGAAGCAGCTCACGATGAGCCTAGCCGACGACTGGGGGCGCCATGGCGTCACCGTCAACTGCCTCGCCCCGGGCTGGTTCAAGACCGCCCAGAACGCCGTCCTTTACGAGCAGAAGGAATGGGTCGACTACCTTTGCGATCGCATCCCGCTCAAGCGCCCCGGCGCCGCCGGTGACCTCGCCGGGCCCGTCGTCTTCCTCGCTTCGGAGGAGAGCCGCTACGTGACGGGCCAGACGCTGCTGGTCGATGGCGGCATCAGCACCGGCGCCACCCGCGCCACGGTCGCCCCGCCCAAGGCCTGATTCGCATCCCATGCTCTTCGCGCTCCTCGCCATCGCCGCCTTGGTCGGCCTCGTCACCTGGCTGAAGCTTAATCCTTTCATCGCCCTGCTGATTAGTTCGCTGTCGCTCGGCGCGATGGTCGTGGCCACGCAGCTCGTGCTGCCGGGCGTCGTCCCGCTGACGATGGCAAGCGTTCTAGATTCATTTCAGTCCGGTTTTGGCCGCGCCATGATGAATACGGGCACGATCATCGTGCTCGGAGTTGTGTTCGGAAAACTCCTCGCGGAATCGGGCGGGGCAGGGGTGCTCGCCAAACAGTTCATTCGGACGCTCGGGCCGGATCGAATCGGCCTGTGCATCATCCTGCTCGCGCTCTGCGTCGGCATGACGACTTGGTTTGCGGTCGGCCTGCTACTCATCCTACCGATTGTCATTACCTTGGCCAAGGAAACCGGGAAACCTTTCCTACTGCTGGTGCTGCCGCTGCTATCATTCCTCTCTGTCATGCACGGACTCATGCCGCCTCATCCCGGTCCGGTCATTGCCATCAAGGAACTCAATGCGAATATGGGTATGGTCATTATCTGGGCCCTGGTATTAGGGATTCCCGTCGCCGCCATCGCCGGTCCATTCTTCGCGAAGATCGCCGTCAAGCGGGTCGAGGTCGCCACGCCGGACTTCACGCCTTCGGTTTCCGCCCAGCAGGTCCTACCGACCTTCGGGCTCACGCTCTTCACCGTCCTCTTGCCGGTGATGCTCCTCCTCGCAGGCACCGTCGTCGAGCTGCTCCACGCCAAGGAAACCCTCTGGGGCAAGGTCGGCCTGTTCGTCGGTCATCCCGTCATCGCCCTGCTGTCGTCAGTGCTCTTCGCGATGTGGGCCTTTGGCCGCCGCTGCGGCCGGACCGCCGGCGAACTCCTGAAATTCTCCGAGCAAAGCGTCTCGGGTATCGGCATGACACTCATCCTCGTCGGCGCCGGCGGCGGCTTCGCTTTCGTCATGCGTGATGCAGGCGTGGCGAAGCAGCTCGCCGAGCTGGCCGCCTCGGCCGGTTTGCCACTGCTGGTCTACGGCTGGCTCGTATCGGCCTTCATCCGCGTCGCCACCGGCTCCGCCACCGTGGCCATCACCGTCGCCTCCGGTTTCATCGCCCCGGTGATGGCGGCCCACCCCGGCACGAGCCCCGAGCTCATGGTCATCTCGGTCGGTTGCGGCTCGCTCTTCCTTTCGCACCTCAACGACAGCGGTTTCTGGATGGTCAAGGAGTGCCTCGGTCTGTCCGTCGGTCAGACGCTGCGCACCTGGACGATCACGGAGACCCTCATCGGCCTTTCGGGTTTGGGCATGGCCCTGTTGGCCGAGCAGGTCCTTCGACTGCTCTGAAGCCGGCCATGAGATTCCTCGCCGCGACCCTGCTGCTCGCCTCCGTCCTCGGCGCCGCCGAGCCGCCCGCCCCGCGGCGGGTCATGGCGATTGGCGATTCCATCACCCAGGGTGGGGGAGCGACCTTCGCCACGTACCGCGTGGTCCTCGCCGCCAAGCTCCAGGCCGCGGGCCTGCGGTGCGACTTCGTCGGCTCGCAGGTCACCGCCACGCCGCACGGGCCGCTGCGCCACGAGGGCTATGGCGGCAAGAACGCCGAGTTCCTCGCCGGTATCCTCGAGGCGAAGCTAACCGCCGCGCCCGCCGATATCCTGATGATCCAGGCCGGCCATAACCATTTCGCCGAGGAGAAGCCCGTCCCGGGAATCCTGGCCGCTACCCGCGCGATGGTCGCCACGGCCCGGCAGCGCAATCCCAAGGTCGTGGTCGTGATCGCCCAGGTCACCCCGGCGGGCAAGTTGCCGAAGTATTCGTATATCCCTGAACTCAACCTTGCGCTCGCGGCCCTGGCCAAGGAACTCGACCGGCCCGAGCAACGGGTCGTCTCGGTCGACCTCGCCACCGGCTTTGACGTCGCCACGGATACCATCGCCGACCGGGTGCACCCGAACGCCCGCGGCGCCGAGAAGATCGCGCAGCGCTGGGCGGACGCGCTGACGCCGTGGCTGAAGTAGTTCCGCTACTTGGCGCTCCGCGACGACTTCCAGACTTCGCCCTTCGGGCTGACCAGCCAGACGGCCAGGCCTTCCTGTTCGGCCAGGCGTTTGGCCTCCTCCCAGCCAACGGCCATCAGCGCCGTCGACCAGCCATCCGCCCGCAGGCCGGACTGGTCCCAGACGCAGCAGAGTTCGACGGTGGGGTCGACGGGTCGGCCGTTCTTTGGCGAGAGGATGTGCGAGACGGCCTTGCCGGCTTCCCGTCGCTTGGCGCGGTAGAGGCCGGAAGGGGAGAGGCAGGCGTCGGTCAACGTCACCTTCGCCAGTAGCTTGCGCGGGTTGAACGGATCTTCGATTCCGACATTCCAGCGGCCGGCCGCCAGGAGCTCGCCGCCGATCTCAATCAGGAAGTCGCGCTGGCCGTGTCGGCGGAGGACCGTCGCCACCTGGTCTTCGGCGTAGCCTTGCAGCACGGAGCCTAGGTCAATCGCCAGTTTCGGGTGGGCCTTGCTGAGCATGGCCCGGTCGAGGTCCAAGGTCAGTTGCTCCCAGCCCACCTGCGGCAGGATCGCCGCGAGCGCGAGGTCGGTCGGGGCCGGCTGCTGGCCCGCGGGGCCGTAGCTCCAGACGGCGGTCAGCGGGGCGACGGTGACATCATAAGCCCCGTGCGTCTTGGCGCTGAGGGTGCGGGCGAAGCCGAGCAGTTCCAGCAACTCCGGGGTCACGCCGACGGGCGCGGTCGAGTCCGCCCGGTTGAACGCGCTGGTCGCGGAGGACTCCCGCCAGTGCGAGAGCGAGAACTCGAGGCGGTTGAGCTCGGCCTCGATCTCGCGGTTGAGGAGATCGCGGTCGATGCTGGCCCCGCGGATCTTCACCGTCCAGGTCGTACCGAAGGCCGCGCCGTGGATTTCGGTGATGGGCGCTTCGGCGGCGGTCGCTAGGTGGATGTTCTCCGCGGGGAAGGCCGCGGTGAGCACGGCCCCGATGGCCAGGATCGCGGCGGCACCGGTGTCGCGGGCCGACCAGCGGTCGCTTTCGCTCGGGGTGCGGAGGAGTTTGAGGAGGGCCCCGGTCGGGCAGGCGTATTTGCAGAAGCCCTGCGGCACGAAGAGGGCCGCGACCAACCCGACGGCGGCGAGCGTGAGCGGGATGAGGGTGGCGGCGCCGAGCGCCCACGCGTCGAACGGTTCCCAGCGCCCAAGATTCATGCCTGGCCATACGAGCGCCGCGAGGAACACCACCGCCAGCAGCACGAAAGGCAGGGCCGAGAGGCGCGCGTGCCAACGCGTCGGTACGTTGATATGCAGTCCGCGGAACCGGCCCAGCAGCTCCTGTGCCGCGCCGTGGGGGCAGAGGTGGTGGCAGTAGGGCTGACGTCGGGCGACCCACGGGACGAGTAGGGCGATGGCCCCGAGGGCGACCAGTCCGGGGGCCTGGCTCCAGCCGAGTCCATGCCGTGCCCAGCCGGCGAAGAGCGCGAGGGAGAGCAGTTGCCCGAGCCAAAGCCCCAGACCGCCGACCAGCAGCAACTGCCACGTCAGGCGGAGGGCGGGGCGCCCATGCAGGGGCGAGAAGGTCATGACGAGGCCGCCCAGCAGGAAGCACCAGAGGGCGAGACCACGGGCGCCTTCTTCGCGTCGGCGGGCCTCCGCACCCGACTGCCGGGTGTCGTCGGCGAAGCGGCGCTTGATCCCCTCCGCCATCGCGTAGCTGGTCAAGGTCGCCCCGGCCACGCCTTCGAGCCGTGCCTTGCCGAAGTCGAGCGTCGCCCATTCGCGGGCCGTCCACTTCGTGAGTAGCTTCAGGTATTCCGCGTCGGCGCGGACGCGGTCCACGTAGTCCGTGGTGTCGTAGGTTTCCCGGATGACCACCTGACGCAGCGTCAGCCCGTCGCTTGCCAGCGCGATCAACGTGTCCGTCGGGCCCGCGTAGCCGTTGACCTCGTCGCCCGACGGCGAGGTGCGCACCACGAAGCCGAGGTGGGCGTTGCCCGGCCCGCGGACGAGGTTCCAGCCGAGGCGCGGGGTGTTGGGCTCGAACCCGCGGGCCTCCGGAAAGCCTGCTTCCTTGATTTCCTCGAGTTTGAGCGGGGTCGGGAAGCGGAGCGACGCTTAGTTGCCGGAGAGCCGCTTCTGGATGGACTCCTCGATCGCGAGCGCGGTCAAGGTCGAGCCGGCGTAGCC
>CAIRWP010000107.1 GCA_903882335.1 uncultured Opitutia bacterium
CCAAGGCCCTCGTCGACCAAGGCGAACGCCCCGACGACGTCACCCTCTACATCAACATCCTGCTCCTGCGTAAGGACAAGGAAGTCATCCTCGTCGACGCCGGCTTCGGCCCAGTGGAACGCGACACGTGGGGCTGGCTCACCCAGGCGATGGCGTCGCCGGAAGTGGACATCAAACCGGAGCAGGTCACGCATGCCCTGCTTAGCCACTCGCACATCGACCATATCGGCGGCTTCACCAGCAAGGGACGCATCCTCTTCCCCAACGCGGCCCTGCACGTCCTGCAGACCGAAGTCGATTTCTGGCGCGGCAAGGAACCCGACTTCTCGAAGTCGCACCGCACCGACGACATCAAGGGCATGATCAAGAGCGTCCGTAATTCCTTTGACATCCTGCAGCCGAGCCTGGTCCTGCACAAGGACGGCGACCAGATTCTTGACGGCGCGATCACGATCCTCGCCGCCCCGGGGCACACCGACGGACACGCCATCTATCGGATCAAGTCCGAAGGCCAGTCGCTGCTCCACCTCTCCGACCTCGCCCATAACCACATCCTCATGCTCGAGGACCCGAACTGGTTCATCGACTTCGACCACAACCCGGAAGCGGCCGTCGCCACCCGCAAGAAGGTCTTCGCCGAAATCGCGGCGACCAAGGAACGTGCCTTTGGTTTCCACCTCCCCTGGCCGGGCCTCGGCATCGTCGCCCCCAATGGCCGCAAGGGCTACCAGTGGATTCCCTCCACCTGGCGCTGGGATTTCTGACGCTCGTTGACCTCTGCGGGCAAAGGGGTTGAGATAGCCCCATGCCTCCGGACTATGGTCCTTCCCGCCACCGCACGGTCCGCCGCCTGACCCGCGTCGTGAACGTCGGCGGCGTCGGCGTGGGCGGCAACAACCCCATCCGGGTGCAGTCCATGACGACTTCCGACACGGAAGACGTCGCCGCGACGGTGGCCCAGGCCATCCGCCTCGCCGAGGCGGGCAGCGAGCTCATCCGTATCACCGCCCCGAACAAGGCCGCGGCGGCCGCGCTCAAGGACATCCGGCAGCAGTTCCGGGCGGCGGGCTTCACCCAGCCGCTGGTCGCCGACATCCACTTCCTGCCGTCGGCCGCGATGGAGGCGGTCGAGCACGTGGAGAAGATCCGCGTGAACCCGGGCAACTACGCCGACAAGAAGAAGTTCGCCGTGCTGGAATACACCGACGCGGCCTACGCCGAGGAGCTGGAGCGCCTGCACGAGGCGTTCTCCCCCCTGGTCCTCCGCGCCAAGGCCCTCGGCCGCTCGCTGCGCATCGGCACCAACCACGGCTCGCTTTCCGACCGCATCATGAACCGCTACGGCGATTCGCCGCACGGGATGGTGGAGTCCGCCCTCGAGTTCATCCGCATCGCCGAATCCCACGGCTTCAAGGACATGGTGCTCTCCATGAAGTCATCGAATCCCAAGGTCATGGTCGAGGCCTACCGCCTCGCGGCCGCCCGGATGACGGAGCTCGGCATGGATTACCCGCTGCACCTCGGCGTGACCGAGGCCGGCGAAGGCGAGGACGCCCGCATCAAATCCGCCATCGGCATCGGCTCGCTGCTGGCCGACGGCCTCGGCGACACCATCCGCGTCTCGTTGACGGAGGACCCGTGGCACGAGATCCCCGTCTGCAAGGAGATCGTCCGCCGCGCCGAAGCCCTCGCCGCGCTCGGCACCGCCTCATCCGTCGCGCTGCCCGCCGACCCGGCCGACCCCTTCGCGTTCACGCGTCGCGCGACCGAGACCATCGAACTGTCCCCGAAGTGCCTCGCCGGCGCGGGCGAGGTCCCGCGCGTGGTCGTCCGCAGCCTCGCCGGCCTCGCCGACTGGCAGGCCGCGGCGAAGGAGCTCCTCGACGCCCACGCGGCCCAGCGCGAAGTCCGCGCCGAAGGCCTGCTGGTGCGACTCGATGAGCCAGCCCACGCCGCTGGCCTCCGCTCGCTACGTAAGGCGCTAGGCCCCTCCGTGCCGGCCCTGTTCGTCGAGACCAGCCTCGCGCCCGCCGATTTCCCCTTCGATGGCTCCGGCAGCCGCCTGGTGGTCGTGAAGGCCTTCGCGGCCACCGATCGCGCCACCGTGAACGCCTGGGGCGAAGCGGTGACCAAGCACGATGCCATCTTGGCCGCCGACCTCGACAGCCCGACGCTGACGGCGCTGGCGCAGGAGCTATCGGCCATTCCGACCGGTCGCCTGATCCTCACGTCCTCGCAGCCGCAGGAAGGGCTCCACGCGACGGGTTCCGCCCGCGAGCTCGTCCGCGCCGCCGCGGCGGCTGGCCTCAAGGCCCCGCTCTGGATCCGCGCCACGGTCGCCAACGCCGCGCTCCTCGACGCGGGCTTCCAATCCCGCCTGCTCGAGGCCTCGATTCACGCCGGTGGCCTGCTGGTCGATGGCTATGGCGATTTCCTGTCCTGCGAAACGCCCACCTCCACGGCGAAGTCGCTCACGCTGGCCTACGATATCCTGCAAGGCGCGCGCATGCGCCAGACGAAGACCGAATATGTCGCCTGCCCGAGCTGCGGCCGGACCCTCTTCGACATCCAGTCGACGACCCTGAAGATCAAAGAGCGCACCGGGCACCTCAAGTCCGTCACCATCGCGGTCATGGGCTGCATCGTGAACGGCCCCGGCGAGATGGCCGACGCCGATTTCGGCTACGTCGGCGGCGCCCCCGGCAAGATCAACCTCTACGTCGGCAAGACCCCCGTGAAGTTCAACATCCCCCAGGAAGAAGCCGTCGAACGCCTCGTCGACCTCATCAAGGAAAAGGGCAAGTGGCTGGAAGCGTGAGGGCGAGTTAGCGGTTAGCGGCTGGCGGTTAGCGGTTGGGGAAAACGCGTGACAGGGCTGGGGCTAGGGCTAGGGCCAGGGCTGGGAGGGAATTTAGGGTCAGGTGCTGTACTCGATTAAGCACTCCGCACCCTCCCCCAGTCCGTGAGCATTCCCCAACCGCTAACCACCAACCGCCATCCCCTATGCGCACTCCGTGCGCTTCAGGTAGGGCTGACCGTCCCCGGTCGGCCGCCGGCATGGGGTCTGGCTTCAGCACGCGTAGCGTGATGGTGCCTGACCCTGTTGCCGGTTTCGCGGCAAGGCCTTCAACACGAGGTCAGGCACGCCATCGCGTCGCGAGGCGAAGCCAGACCCCGCGTTTCGGCCGCGGACCAGCAGGGACGCAGGTCCCTACCTAAAGGCATAGATGCAGAAGGGACGGGGTCAGGGTCAGCAAGCAGGGGAAGGATTATAGGCTAAGCCCACCCTCCCCGCTACCCTCCACTCTGCACTCAGTACTCTGTACTCCGTAATCGACGCAGCACTCTGAACTCGATTCAGCACTCGACTCAGCACTCCGCGCCCTCCCTCTGCCCTGCGGAAAGCCGATTACTTCGCGCTAGCCGTCAGCACCTCGATCAGCGGCTTGGGATTCGGCAATCCATGCGGATGATGGTCGCCGCCTTCCTTGGGGAAGACCTTGAACTGGCCGCCGTTCTTTTCCCAAAGGTCCACCACCGTCTTGGCGTTGTCGACATAGGGCACGACGGTGTCGGCGGTGCCGTGGCAGGAGATCAGGACGACCCCGGCCTTGATCGCCGGCAGGAATCCCTCGGCGGGCTGCAGGGACTTGGACTTCGCGTCCTCATCGCTCGTGAAGCCGAACTCCGTCTTGTAAAGTTTCCAGTCGCCAGCGCTGCCCTTCCCCTTGGCGTTGAGCGGGAAGCCACCCGGCCAGGAGCGGATATCGCAGACGCCGTTGTCGAGGTAGAGCACGCTGACCCGGTCCGGATGCAGGCGCGTCCAAGCGTTGACGTAGAGACCGCCGCGCGAGATCCCGAGCAGGGCCGGCTTGGCGGAAAGCCCACGCTTTTCACGCAGTTCGGCATAGACCTTATCCCAGGTCGCCATCGCGCGGGCGGAGCCGAACTGGTTGCTCACCCCCACGTAGACCACGTGCCAGCCTTTCGCGACCAGCCCGTCCTCGAGCGACTTCAGGTGACCGCCGAACTCGCCGACCCAGAGCCACGGCTTACCCGGGGCGGCCTGATCCGGCACCTTCACGGTCACTACCTTACCATCGATGGTCAGTTTCTCGACCGTAACGGCCGAAGCGCCGGCGCCAAGCGCCAGTCCAAGCAGAACAAGGAGAAGTCGGGGCATGTCGGGAGACCTAGAGGCAAAGTACGGGAAGTGCAAAGGAAGACGTGAGGGAGAGGGCTAGGGCTAGGGCTAGGGCTGGGGCCCGTTAAAACTGAGGGTCAGGAACAGGAGCAGGGTCAGGGAAAGGAACCTGCACTCTGTACTCGATTCAGCACTCCGCACTCTTCCCCTGACCCTTTCCCTTCCCCTTTCCCTAAATTCTCCCCCAACCGCCAACCGCTAACCCCCAACCGCTATCCGCTATCCCTGCGCTTCAGGTAGGGCTGACCGTCTCGGTCGGCCGCCGGCATGGGGTCTGGCTTCAGCACGTGCAGCGTGATGGTGCCTGACCCCGTTGCCGGTTTCGCGCCAAGTCGGCCATCAACACGAGGTCAGGCACGCCATCGCGTCGCGAGGCGAAGCCAGACCCCGTGTTTCGGCCGCGGACCAGCAGGGACGCTGGTCCCTACCTAAAGGCATCGATGCAGGAGGGCCAGGGTCAGGAGCAGGGTCAGATATCTATACTCCGTACTCTGTACTCTGTACTCGATTCAGCACTCCGCACTCTCCCTAGCCCTCCACCTGTCTCTTCCTTCCCCTGACTCCGACCCTTTCCCTGTCCCTGCCCCTAAATTTGTCTCTTCCTTTTCCTGGCCCAAGCCCTGGCCCTAGCCCAAGCCCCACCTGCATCTCCATCCCTCCAAACCTCTATTCCTCTTTGCCTCCCTCCCCCAAATCACCCTATCTCTTCCCCCTATCCACTTATGAAACCCGTACTCCTGGTGATCCGCGACGGTTGGGGCGAAAACCACAACCCCAAGCACGACAAGTTCAACGCCGTCAAACTGGCGAACCTCCCGGTCTCCCGCGGCCTCACCGCCCAGTGGCCCCGCACCGAGATCATGGCCCACGGCCTCGACGTCGGGCTGCCCGTCGGCATCATGGGTAACTCCGAAGTCGGCCACCAGAACATCGGCGCCGGCCGCATCGTCGACCAGGAGATCGTCCGCATTGACAAGGGTCTCACCGACCCGGCCGCCATGCGCCAGATCAAGGCCTTCCGCGGCCTCGTCGAGAACGTCAAGGCCACCGGTGGTGCGGTCCACCTGATGGGCCTCTGCTCCGAAGCCGGCGTCCACTCCACCCTGCCCCACCTCTACGCCCTCCTCCGCCTCCTGAAGGAGGAAGGCCTCACCAAGGTCTACGTCCACGCCTTCATGGACGGCCGCGACAGCCCGCCCACCTCCGGCCTCGGCTACCTCAAGCAGCTCGAAGCCGAGCTCGTGAAGATCGGCGTCGGCCAGGTCGCCAGCGTCGCCGGCCGCTTCTGGGCCATGGACCGCGATAACCGCTGGGAACGCGTGAAGACCGCCTACGACGCCCTCACCGGCGCCCCAGCCCCCGAAGCCGTCTCGGCCGCCGCCGCCGTGCAGGCCTATTATGACAAGCCCACCGACGCCAATACGACCGGTGACGAGTTCGTCCCCGCCACCCGCATCAAGGGCACGGCCTTCATCCAGGACGGCGACTCCGTACTCTTCTTCAACTTCCGCGGCGACCGCCCGCGCGAGATCACCCGCGCCTTCATCGACCCCGAGTTCAAGGGCTTCCCCCGCGCGAAGCTCCTCAAGACCTTCTACGCCACCCTGACCAACTACGAGAAGGGCCTCTGCCCCAACGTCGTCTTCGACAAGCCCGCCAAGATGGTGAACATCCTCGGCGAGTGGGTCGCCAAGCAGGGCATCCCGCAGTACCGCACGGCGGAGACCGAGAAGTTCCCGCACGTGACCTTCTTCTTCAATGACTACCGCGAGGAAGCCTTCGCCGGCGAAGAGCGCGGCATGGCGCAGAGCCCGAAGGAAGTCTCGACCTACAACCAGAAGCCCGAGATGTCGGCCGCGCACGTCACCGAGATGGCCAAGGCCGCGATCCTCTCCGGCAAGTACGGCCTCATCGTCGTCAACTACGCCAACCCGGACATGGTCGGCCACACCGGCGACCTCGCCGCCGTCTGCAAGGCCTGCGAAGCCGTCGACAGCGGCCTCGGCGTCCTGCTCGCCGCCATCGACCAGGTCGGCGGCAAGGCCCTCGTCACGGCCGACCACGGCAACGCCGACCAGATGTGGGAGCCGGAGGAGAACTGCGCCCACACGCGCCACACGCTCAGCCCCGTCGAGGTCGTCCTCTACGGTGCCGGCTGCCAGACCCTCAAGACCCGCCCCACCGGCCGCCTGGCCGACGTCGCCCCGACCCTGCTCGCCCTCATGGGCCTGCCAAAGCCGGCGGAGATGACCGGTGAGTCGCTGATCGCGGGGTAACTGCAAACCCACTTCGGGTGGCAGGTGGCAGCCCCAGGTGACGGGTGTCAGGCTAAAAACCTCCGGACTTAGGTTCGGGGGTTTTCTTTTGGCACCTCCCCGCCACCGGCCACCCGAGGCCGCCACCCGCCACCTGAAACGACTTCTCAGGACAGCACGTGGTGCTGTCCCTACCTGTTGATTCCCGTCGCGAAACTGATGCCGAGCGAATCGGCGACGGCGCGGACGATCTCGACTTCGGCGGGCTCGGCGCGTCCGTCGTGCAGCATGGCCGCGCCGATGGCGCGGACGAACTGACGGCGG
>CAIRWP010000108.1 GCA_903882335.1 uncultured Opitutia bacterium
GGTTTTCCATCGTCGGCACGGGCTTCCATTCGCCTCCATCGAGGCGGATCTCCACGCTGACCGGTGTGTCCGACTGGACTTCGCCGCCCACCAGCACGCGGCCTGCGTTGGCGGTCTGTCGCTGCAGAACTGCCTGGGCGGTGGGGCTGGTCAGTCGCAACGTCGGTTCCGCCGCGATGAGCGCGCCCATGCTGAGGAGCAGGGCGAGGAAGGCGACAGGCTTAGGTGCAAGGTGCATGGCTGTTTGAGCGCGGAGTTACTTCCCTACTTCCACCGAGGGTGCTTGCGGCGAGGTGACGTCATTCAGGCTGAAATCAACGGGCTGGCCTTTACGCTGACGGGCCAGCCAGGCGAGTGCGGCGGACGGTTCGGAGTCATGACCGCCTTCGAAGACCGTTACGCGGGCGTTGCCGGAGCTACGACGGAAGAGCACGGCTTTTTGACGCTCCAGGTCATTCTGCGTTTCGTGCGCAAGGTTGGCCGGAATCTTTTGTTCGCGGACCATGAAGCCGATGTCTTCGGCCGAGACCTGTTTATCCGCCGTCGCCAAGGCGTTGAACGCTAGGAGCGAATGGCTGACTGGTACGGAGCCGGTGTGTCCGTCATGGATGCCGGTATTAATATCGAGCGGTATGCCCTTGGCGGCCGCGAGGTGGAAGAGCGGTGAGCGATGCCGGTATTCTGCGGCCGTCGCGGGCCCGGGTATGCCACCGCAGCATTGCTCAATCATCTTAGCGTAGGCGTTCTTGCGCACGCTGCTTTCGGCGTGCCACGCAGTTAGGTCGGAAATAGGGACCCAAGCACTCACGGCCGCCCAGAGCTCGGGAGTGCGGGTGGCCATGACGAGTGACATATGGCCACCGCCCGAACCGCCGACGAGGTAGATGCGATCTGGGTCAATACGGGCATGGTTCTTGGCGTAATCCACCGCGTCGACGACGTCTTGCGAGGCGAGGTTTGAGGCGCAGGCCTCGGGGTGGTTGTTAACGCCTCGGAAATCTGGGGCGACCATCACCCAGCCGCGTTGCTTGGCCAAGCCCATGAGCATGGGGCCTTGTTCGATGCTGCCCGACCAAGTGTGCAGGAAGACCAGCAGCGGCACGGCGGGACCGTTCAGATTCTTGGCCGCGGACTCGGGCTGGTAGTAGACGACTTTCTGCGGCGTACCGTCCTTGGTGCTGATCACGTCGACGGCCATTTTTAGCGCCAGTGCTTTCATCTCATCGGCGGTCGGTCTTTTTGTAGGTTCAGCCGCGACGAGGGTGACGCAGGAAGCCAGGTAAGCGATGGACTTCATTTGGCGGAGGTCAGGAGCTTCGCTTTGATGAAGTCGAATTCCTTCGGGTGTTTCACGTCGGGCGCACCCGGGTAGACCAGCTCGCACGGCACGCCGATCGCGTCGCAGTGTTCCTTGAGCTTGGCGCCGAAGTTGGCCGAGTGCGTGGCGTCCTTCTCCTCCTTGCCGAGGTTCGGCGGGGTGGGGAAGTAGAGGCCGACCGCCGGGTCGTCCTTGGTCACGAGTTCATAAGGGGAATATTCCTTGATCCAGGGCAGGATCCGCTCGCGCGCGTCGTAGAAGGCCTGGAAGGAGGAGACCTTCTTGGCCGCGTCGCCGGCGATGCCGAACGCGTGCGCACCGTAGCCGCTGTTCGGCGTCCACTCGCGCATCTGCTTCGGGTCCAGGGAGGTCTGGGGCACGGTCACCGCCGCGGCGAGCAGGCGGGTCGATTCGCGGGCCACGGGGTCGGCGGACTTCGGGTCGGCGAGGTCGTCATGGAAGGCCAGCCAGAGGCTCGTGCAGGCGCCGGCGGAGCCGCCGCTCGCGACGATGCGGGTCTTGTCCAGGTTCCACTCCCGGGCCTTGCTGCGCACCAGCTGGAGCGCACGGGCGCAATCGAGCATTGGTCCCTTGACGGGTGGGATCACGCCATCGGCGGTGGCGTCTTTGATATAGCGGTACTCCACCGAGACGACGGAGATGCCAGCCTCGAGGCACGGTTTGAGCAGGCTGTTGACGCTCGAGCGGTCGCCGTTGGCCCAGCCGCCGCCATGGATGTAGAAAAGGACCGGCGTCGGTTGGTCGGACTTCGCCCGCCAGAAGTACATCACCTGCATCCGGTGCGGACCGTACGGGATATTCTCGTCGGGCTTGACGGTCAGCGGCGTCTTGAGGCGCTCCGGGTTGCCGTCGTTGACGAAACGCGCCGGCGCCTTCTTGGCCTCGGCCTTCGGGGCGTTGGGCTTAGGGGCCGCGGGGGTGTCCGCCGCGATGAGGCAGACGGTGCCGAGGGCGAGGGCGAGGAGGGAGGCGTGCATGGGGGTGCGAAGGGAAATGGACAGGGGAAGGGGGCGTTCCTTAAGGGGCGAGGAGGGGGCGGAGGCGCTGAGCGTAGGCTTCATAGCCCGCCGGGGAAAGGTGGATTTTGTCCGGGGTGTAGAGCTCGGCCCGGATCGTGCCGTCGGCGTTGAGGAAGTCCTTGGTCAGGTCGAGGACCCGGATCTTCGGGTCCTGTTCCAGGGACAGTTGGTCGAGCTCGGCGTTGGTCGCGACGATATCCTGATAGAAGCGATCCTTCGGCGAGTGGCAGGGTAGGATCTTGACCACGATGAGCCGGGCTTCGGGAAATTTCTCCCGGAGGTTGGCCGCGCAGGTCCGGATGCCGCGGGCGGCGGCGGGCACCCCGGTCTCGGGCGTGAAGAACATGTTGTTGTTGCCGATCATGAGGACGACCGTCTTAGGCCGCAGCCCGTCGACGCCACCATGGTCGAGGCGCCAGAGCACGTTCTGCGTCTTGTCACCGCCGATGCCGATGTTCACCGCCTTACGATTCGGAAAGGCTTTCTCCCAGGACGCCCCCCACTGGATCGTGATGCTATCGCCCACCAGCAGCACGTCGAGCGGCCCGGGGTTGGCTTGCGCGGTGCGGACATGGGCCTCGTGGAGTTTCAGCCAGGCGTCGCCGCCGAAGAAGCCCGCGCTCGGCACGCTGGGCCAGAACTGCGGGAGGTGCTTGTTGATCTCGCGTCCGGGACGACGTTCGTATTCCGGCTTACCGATCACGTAGGCACGCTCCGCCGGGGTCAGCGGCCAGCCGGTCGGTTGCGGGTCCGCCGGCGGGTGCGGGTAGTCGAGGGCCAGGGCGGTGGCGGCCAGAAACGAAGCGGCGGTGGCGAGGCGCATGATATTAAAAGACAGAAGGGTCAGGGACAGGATAAGGCAGATGGGGCGGGGACCGGGGCCGGGGTTACTTGGCGGGGGTCGAGGGCGGGATCTTGCAGGACTGCCAGGCGAAGAACTTCCAACGACCATTTTCCAACCGCCAGACGGCGAGGTAGCTGATGCCGGTGGTCATGGCGACGCCGTCGACCTTGGCCTGCACCTCGAGACGTCCGGCCATCACGGCCACGTCCGGGGCGGGGAAGCGGAAATTCCGCTCCGTATACTTATAGCTCAAGTACTTGGCTTCGCCGCCGAGCAGCGAGGCGGTGAGGGAAGCCTTGGTATCGACCTTCCCGTTCGAGTGGGCGTAGCGCAGGTCCTCGGACAGGACAACATCGAGGACCGCCTTGTCGGGGTTGAGCATCGCGGCGACCCGGGCGTCATCGGCCGCGCGGACCGCATCGGAAGCCGGCTCCGCGGCGGCGACGCCGACGAGGCTCAGGAGGAGGGCAAGGAGGAGGGATTTCATAGGAAGGGACAGTGGAAGGGGTGGTTCACTTGGCCTTCTTGGCGCCTTTCTTGCGGGTCGCCTCGCCGGCGGCCGGCGGCTTGTCCGCGAAGTCCGGGATGACGAAGCCGATCGCCTTGGCCTGCTTGGCATACTCCGCCTCGAGTTGGCGACGCAGGTCGGCCGACGCCGCGTCGGCGGCGAGGTTGCGCGTCTCGTAGGGGTCGGCGCGAAGGTCGAAGACCTCCGTCCACTCGTCATGGCCGGGGTACTTGATCAGTTTGGCGTCGGCCGTGCGCACCGCGGTGGTCAGGGGGGCGTTGAACCCCCGTTCGTGGAAGTAGCAGTAGAAGAAGGCCTCGCGCCAAGCGGCCGGCTTGCCTTCCAGCAGGGGTTTCCAGCTGCGACCTTGCATCGCGGGCGGGATAGGCTGGCCGGCGAGGTCGAGGAACGTCGCGGCGGGGTCGATATTGAGCACCATCCGGTCCTCGGTGCGACCGGCCGGTAGCGCGCGCGGGTAGCGCAGGAGCATCGGGATGCGCAGCGCCTCCTCGTAGGCCGTGCGCTTGTCGCCCAGGTTGTGCTCGCCCAGGTAGTAGCCGTTGTCGCTCGAGAACACGAAGACGGTATCGTCCGCGAGCTTGAGTTCATCGAGGAGCTTCAGGAGTTTGCCGACGTTGTCGTCGACCGAGTTGATACCGCGGAACATGCCGAGGTTGGTCGGGACTTCCTTGGCTTCGGTAGCCTTGCCTTTGGCGCCCGCGGGGCCGCCCGGGGCGTAGATGGCGGGGATGCCGTAATTAGGAACGTTGCGGGCCAGCGCACCTTCATAGGCGTGCGCATGCCGGGGCGGGGGCGTGAAGGGGCCGTGGCACGTCTTGAGCCCGAGGATCATCAGGAAGGGCTTGGCCCGGTTGGCCTTGATGAAGTTGGCGGCGTACTCGGTGGTCACGTCGTCGACGAAGCCCTGGCTCGGGGTCTTGACGCCGTCGACCTCGATCGGGCAGTCGAAGTACACGCCTTGGCCGACGAAGCTCGCGGAGGTGTCGAAACCCGGACGTTGACCGGACTGGTTGCCATGGTGCCACTTGCCGAAGTAGCCCGAGACATACCCGGCCGGGCGGAGCAGGGCGGCGACCGAGAGGTTGCCCGCGGGGTGCGGCGTGTGGTTGTTGGTCACGCCGTTGACATGCCCGTACTGGCCCGTGACGAGCGAGGCCCGCGACGGCGCGCAGAGGGAGTTCACCACGAAGGCGTTCCGGAAACGCACGCCCTCGGCGGCGAGGCGGTCGAGGTTCGGCGTGCGCAGCCAGGGGAAGCGTCCGCGTTCGCCCTGCTCGCGTTGCACCACGCCGAGGGCGTCCCAGCGTTGGTCGTCCGTGAAGACGTAGATGAAGTTGGGCGAGCGCGGGGCGTCGGCGGACCAGGCCCGCGGGCCGGCCGCGACGAGCGTGAACGCGAGGAGTAGCAGGGGCGGGAGACGCATCGGCGCAACGGGCTCAGCGGGCGGCGGCCTCGATCGTCTCGAGCAGGTAGCGGCCGTGGATGAAGTTGGCGAGGTACAGCGGGTGCTTGATGATGCCGTTGGTCAGCTCGGTCTTGACCTTCTCGTCGTGGTTCTCGCGCTCGAAGCACATCCCGACGATGAGCGGGCGGCCGTTCGCGCCCTCGATGAAGCCGGGGCCGCCGCTGTCGCCGGGGCTCGCGTGGACGTCCGCGAAGAACGTCGGGTAGGCGGTCGAGGAGAGCCGGGGCGGGGCGGCGAAGATCGCCTGGCGGGCGACCGGGAAGCCGGCGCGCACGGATTCGATCCCGTGCGGGAAGGAAAGCAGCAGGAACGGCGAGCCGATGGCCGGTTTCGCCGCGGCCAGGCGGGCGTCGTCGGCGATCTCGCTCGTCGGCAAGGTCGCGTAGGTCCCTTTCGGCGGGGTCATCAGTTTCAGCACGGCGAGGTCGAGTTTCGGGTGGCGGACCCAGGTCGGCTTGCCGTCCTTCCGGATAACGATCGGGAAGTCGTTGCGCTTGTAGGAGCCGTCGGGTTGCGGTTCGCGCAGGACGACCATGCACGTATCCCCTTTCGCCCCCTCCATCTGGTGCTGGGTCGTCACCAGGTAGATGGCCTCGTCCGGGGCGGGGCGGCGGTAAAGCGAGCAGGTCCCGTTCAGGGCGACGTTATGCAGCTTGAAGGTCGCCGCGTAGGCTTCCTCCGCGTAGTTCGCCCGGAGGCTGGGCAGGAGGAGGCCGAGGGCGGCCAAAGGCAGGGTGAGTCGCACGGCAGAAGGTCAGGGGGTGATGGGGACGGCGCAGAAGGTCAGCGCAGCGAGGCCGTTCGTGCCACGCAGCAAGGTCTTCTGGCTCCAGTTCTTGCTGTCAAGGTAGGTCAAGGTGCGGCCACCGGGCGTCTTGAGTTGCAGCGTGAGGACGTTCCCCGCGACTTTGCCACCCGTGACGACGCCGGTGGTGCCGTCGACGCTGAATTGACCGCAAAGGCCGTCGTCCCACTCGATCGGCTGGTCGAAGGTCAACGTCAACGTGTCTTGAGCCGCATTGCTTTGGAGGGTGCGCAGGTTAGGGGCCGTCACGGGCCCGGTAGGCTGGAAGCCGTAGTGCTCGCGGGCCACGACGGGGTAGAGTTGACGGGCCATCTCGGCATAGCCAGCGGGCGGGAAGTGGCAGCCACCGGGCGGATCGATACCCAGGGTCGACTGGATCGTCATGTGGGCGAAATCCTCCGGCAGGCGACGTTGCACCTCGCGGAGGTAGTTGTCCGAACCATTGACGCCCATCGAGCAGGACTTCGGCCAGATCTGGAAGAGGTGGTAGGCCTGCACGTTGGGGTAGTCCGATTTCCAATCGCCGGCCATCCGGTGGAAGAACTGCCGATACAGCTCGTAGCCGTAGCCGCCGGTCGGTCCGTCCGCGCCTTGGTCGTTCTCGCCCTGGTGCCAGAAGATCGCGCGGATACCATGGGTCAGGCGCGCCTCGCGGACCCGCCACAGAAGTCGCCCGTAGATGGTCGTCATGTCGGTCGGGTTGGCGGCGCTGCGCTGGTGTTGGTCGATGCGCGTCCCGCCGACGGCGCCGTTGAGGAAGCAGACGGGGATCTTCTGCTCCTCGATGATGCGCTGGCCCAATTCCATCGCCCAGTAGCCGACCTGCAGCTTGCCGCCCTGGTGGTCGCGATGCACCGCCGGTCCCCATTGGCGCAAGCCCTGCGGGCTTCCCGACATACTGCCAAAGGTCCGGAGCCATTCGCTGCGGTAGGTGCCCTCGCCCTTGCCCCAGTCGGTCGAGACCGCGTTGGATTGCCCGATGATGATGAAGGCGTCGCCGCAGACTAGGTCAGCGGCCTCGTGGAGGATGGTCTGCTGGCCGTCGCGCTCGGAGGTCAGCACGGCACGGTAACGCACGAGGCCGGGTTTCAGCCGGACCTCGCAGGTGTAGCGGTCGCCCGTGATGGTCGGAGCCTGCTGCGCGTAAGGCCGGCCATCGGCGGTCACCGTGAGGGTGAGCCGGGCACCGGGGCGGTCCACCTGACCGTTGCAGTGCAGGCTGCCTTCGCCGCGGTCATCGCGTGCGTAAAACTGATGGTCGGCCGGTTTCTCATCGGCGTCGGCGGTCCGGGCGACCCAGCTGTCCTGGGCCGGCTCGCGCACCTCGATCGTCGCGCTGGCGGTCGTCGGCGCACCGCCGTTGTCGACGGTGGCCTGGACCTTGAGCGGGCCGCTGCGCTGCGCCCGGGTCAGGCGCAGGGTCGGGCCGCGGGCCTCCTGGGTCACGGCGAAGGTGTCGGCCTGCCAGCGGACCGCGAGCGTCCCCGCCCCGGCCTTGGCCAGGGCATCTTGGTTGTCGGCGACGACCGTGAGGTCGAGCGGGCTCCGCCCGTCCCAGCGGGCGGGCGCCTGCAGACGGACTGCCGGCTCCGGGATGGCTTCGCGGATCGCGACCGCGGCGACGAGGTCGAGGGTGCGCTCGGCCGTGACGACGCGAGCGATCACCTGGGCGGTGGCGTCGCCCTGCGTCCGTCCCGCCGGCAGCTCGAAGCGGAGCCGATCCGTGGCGACGACCTGCTCGCGGCCCGCGCGGACGACGAGCCAGGTCACCTTCTGGGCGCCGGGCGCGACCAAGGCGAAGGGCAGGTTCCCGCCTTCGGCGATCTCGGCCCGCGCGGGCGTCAGCGTGGCCGCGCCTTGGCCGGCGACGGCGAGCAGCCCGTGCAGGCTTTGCCGCGGACCTTGGTTGGCGTGGCTGAGCCGGACCCAGGCGGCGGACCGCGCGACCTTGGAGACGCGTACCTCGTCGATGTCGCCGACGAAGTTATAATTATGATACCAGCCGCCGATCCAGAAGCGGGCGGGGGTACGGAGGTTCAGCGGCGTCGAGCGACCCTTGGCGGCGTTGGCCAGCTCGCCGTTGACGTAGACCCGCGAGTCGCCGGGCGCGTAGGTGTGGACGACGTGCACCCATTCCCCGGCGGGGAAGGGGGCGCTCTGGACATCTGCGTCCGAGAAGTAGCACTCCATCTTCACGTGCGAGGGGCTGCGGTAGTGCATGACCACCTTGCCCTGGCCTTGTTCGTTGCCCCAGGCGAGGACGTTGCCGTTGGTCTGCGCGGGACGGAACCAGGCCTCGGTCGAGTGCGGCTGGGCGCCCGTGGGGAAGCCCGTGAGCTTATCCCCGACGAAGAGGCCGGCCTTGCCGGGGAAGCGGCGGGCGGGGCCGATCATGCCGGTTGTCGCGGTCGTGCCGGTATCCTTGGCCGACCATCGTCCGGTCGCGTCCGCGGGGTTTTCGCCGAGGTGCCAGACCGTCAGGTGGCCATTGCTTTCGTTGAAGACCGCCGCGCCGTCGGAAGCGTCCGTCGCGTCGGCCTTGCCCCAGTGCAGGTGCAAGGCTTGCCGTTGCTGGCCCGTGATGCGCGGGATCCGTACCCAGATCGCGGCCGTACCGGCGGCGGCGTCCCAGGCCTCGATCTGGTGCGGCAAGGCCCGGCCTTGGCTGTCCGTGAAGCGCAGGTCCTCGCCGTGGCTCCTGGCCTCGGCGAAGGGGAACCAGTCGCCGTGCAGGCGGACCAGGAGCGGGAAGTCATCGACCGATTCCGTCGCCGGCAGGTCGACCCCGGCGGCGTCGGTCAGGATCGGCAACGAGCCGTGGCGGCGCCAGGCCGCGAACGGGCCGGCGCTCTCCGCGGCGAACAGCGCGGCGGTGCAGGTCAGGAGGAGGGAGGAGAGGAGGGTGGGTCGCATGGGATCAAAGGTTCTTCAGCCAGTGCAGGAAAGTGCCCGGCTCGGTGAGGAGGATGCTCAGGAGGTCGCTCTGTTCGTCCGTCCAGAGTTTGACCCGGGGTGGGATGGGCTGGGCGTGGGACCCGGCCGACTCGATGGTCGGGCGGTCGAGCACGCGGCGGTCGCGGCTCAGCAGCACCCAGTCCGACGCGTAGATGCCGAGTGTCTCGAGGTTGCCGTTGTCCGCCGTCTCGTCGCTGTCATGGATGATCGCGGCCTGCAGTCCATGCTTGCGGGCCAGCAACATCACCACCGGCTCGAGGTTCAGGGAGCGGTTGGAGATATGCACGGCCAGCGTGCCGCCCGGCGCCAGGTGGCGCAGGTAGGTCGACACCGCCTCGTCCGTGAGCAGGTGGACCGGGATCGCGTCGCTGCTGAAGGCGTCGAGCACGATGATGTCATACCCTTGGTTGGCCTCGCGTTCGAGGCTCAGGCGCGCGTCGCCCATCGCGACCTCGACCGTCGCCCGGGTGTCGCGCAGGAACGTGAACGTCCCGCGGGCCAGTTTCACGATATCATCGTTGATCTCGTAGAAACGGAAGAGGTCGCCCTTCCGCCCCCACGCCGAGAGGCTGCCGGTGCCCAACCCCACCACCGCCACCTTGCGGCCACCTTCTGGTCGGTCCGCCTGGAAGAGCCGGCCGACGCCGCTGGTCGCGGTGTAATAAGTCGCGGGGAGGTGTCGCAGGTTCGGATCGGTGTATTGCAGGCCGTGGGTCGTGCCTCCGTGCTGCAGGACTAGCCGGTGCTCGGACGGATCGCCCGCGTGGTGCTCCGTCACCTTCAGCACCCCGTAGAAGTTGCGCGACACGGCGTAGGCGCCTTGGGTCGACCGGTGTAGGTCAAACCCGAGCGCGGCGGCGAGGAGGGCCGTCCCCAGCGCGAGCGTCGCCCACGCCCAGGGGCGACGGCCCTGGTGCAGGGGGCTGCCGGCGTCGATTGCGAGGACCCCGAGCACCAGCACGGCGGTCAAGAGTAAGGCTGCCTGGAATTCGCCGTGGTGGTCGAGCAGCAGCGGTGCGCCGACGGCGACGAACAGGCCGCCGCAGGCGCCGCCCGCGGACAGTGAGAGGTAGAAGCCGGTGAGCCCGTCCGCTTCCGGCCGCAGCCGGTAGACTTCTCCGTGGCAGGCCATGCAGCAGATGAAGAGGGTGGCGAGGTGGATGCCCAATTCCTGGTACATCGTGAGGTCGGCGCCCAGCCCCGCCAGCCACGGGATCGGCGGCCAGAAGCCGGCCAGCGCCGCGTGATGATGGCCCAAAAGCGCGCCGGCGCTCGCCGTCAGCGCCAGCGCGAGCAGCGGTAGCCAGAAGCGGCGGCGGTACCAGCGCGGGCTGTCGAAGCACACGATGAAGCTCAGCAGGTAGAGGCTGAGCGGCAGGATCCAGAGGAACGGGATCACCGCGATATCCTGGCAGAGGGTGTTCGTCGTCGCCAGTAGCAGGACCACCGCGCAGGCCGGCAGCAGGAACCAGAACCAGCGTCGCCCGGCGGGACCGGTGCCGGGGATCGTCGTCGCCTCGGTCGGCGCGGATGCCGTCTCCGCGGCTCGCCAGACCTGCGCGCCGCACCACGCCGCCAAGGCGATGAAACCCACCAGACCCCATGACCACGCCGTCGCCTGGTGGTGGCGCGTGAGGTTCGGTTCGACGAGGAACGGGTAGCCCAGCAGCGCGAGCAGCGAGCCGACGTTCGAGAGCGCGTAGAGGCGGTAGGGCGAGACGCCCGGGTGCGCGCGGCTGAACCAGGCCTGCAGGAGCGGGCCGGTCGCGGAGAGCATCAGGTAGGGCAGGCCGAGGCAGCGCAGCAGCAGGCCGAGGATGTGCGCCGTCGGCGCGTCGGCGTCGGTCGGCTTCCACGCCTCCGAGGGGGTGATCGGGAGCAGGCAAAGCGCCACCAGCAGCAGGCCGAGGTGCGTGACGACCTGGGTCCGGGGGCGGAGGCGGCGGATGCTGAAGTGCGCGTAGGCGTAGCCGCCGAGCAGGAGCACCTGGAAGAACAGCATGCACGTCGTCCACACCGCGGGGCCGCCGCCGAACCACGGCAGGATGAAGCGCGCGATCAGGGGTTGGACCAGGAACAGGAGCAGCGCTCCCCAGAAGATGGCCAGACCGGAGGCGAACATATCAGGCGCGCGGGGCCGTGGGGTGGTGGGGAGCCATGCGCGGAGTTAAGACAGCCAATGCCTAGGCTCAACCACCAAGACGGCCGTCCTTAAGCGGGCTTAAGGTCGGCGAGCTCAGCGAACCTGCAGGTCGCTCAGCGTGCCCTGGAAGGGCGCGGGCGAGACGTAGCGGGCCGCGGGGTTGGCCGCGTCGTGCCCCACGCAGAAGTCCTCGGCCGGCTGCTTGCCGAGCAACCCGCCGCCGGGAGCCGTCACTGCCGGTTGCCCGTCGGCTTGTAACGACAGGCGTCCGTCCTTGCCTAGGCTCGCGACCACCGGGTGCGGGCCGTCGCCCAAGGGGGCGGGCAGGGCTACCTCGAAGTCCTCGCCCTGGGCGCGCCGGACCGAGAAAGTCAGTCGGCCTTCGCGCACGTGCAGCGCGTAGCCGACGATGACGCCGCCATGGGAGACCAGGATCGTATTCGCCTGTTTCGTCGCCACCGTGCAGCTCAGCGTGAAGGCCTGTCCGCCGACTGGCGGGGCGAGGTTCGCCTTCAGCCGATCGCCCGGTTTGAGCTCGGACAGCCGGGCGGGACTCTCCGCCTTCGCGGACGTCGCCGGCGGCTTCGGCGCCTCCGCGCCTTGGCCGAGCGGCCGGCGGTGCGACTCCAGTTCGGCCCAGCGCATCGCCGCTTCCTGGCGCAGCGTGGCGACCACGTCGGGGTGCTTCGCCGCCAGGTCCTTGAGCTCCGCCGGATCCGCCGACACGTCATACAAGGCGCCGGCCGCGCGGGGCTCCTCCTTGCGCTTGGCGGGCTCCATCAGGAAGAGTTTCCATTTCCCTTGGCGGATCGCCTCCAGTTTCTGCCCCGCCGTGACGTAGAGGTGCGTGTCGCGCGTGGGCGGCGCGGACGGGTCGGCCAGCAAGGGCGAGAGGTCGCGCCCGTCCAGCACGCGGTCCTTCGGCGGTTCCGCGCCGATCACCTTGGCCAAGGTCGGTAGCACGTCGATGTTGCCCGCGATCCGATCGCAGGTCGTGCCCGCGGGGACCCGGCCGGGCCAGCGCATCAGGCATGGCTCGCGGACGCCGCCCTCGAGGTTCGTCCCCTTGCTGCCGGAGAACGGCGGGGCGGGACGTCCGGCCGGCCCGTTGTCGGAGGTGAAGATCACCAGCGTCCGCTCATCCAGGCCCAGCTCCCGCAAGGTCGCCATGATCTGGCCCACGGACCAGTCGAGTTCCTCCACGGAGTCGCCGAGCACGCCTTGGGCGCTCTTGCCCTTGAAGTCGGCCGAGGCCGCCACGGGGGCGTGGATCATCGTGTAAGGCAGGTAGAGGAAGAACGGTTGGTCGCGTTGCGCGCGCAGGAATTTGACGGCCTCCTCCGTGTAGCGTTTCGTCAGCTGCGACTGGTCCGGTTCGGTTTCGATGACCTGCGCGTCCCGGTACAGCGGGAGCGGCGGGAAACCTTGGCGGCCTTGATGCATGTCGTTGCTGTAAGGCAGGCCGAAGTAGTGGTCGAAACCCTGGCGAGTCGGCAGGAACTCCGGCAGATGCCCGACGTGCCACTTGCCGATCATCATCGTGGCGTAGCCGCGGGACTTCGCCACCTCGGCCAGCGTGATCTCGTCCGGGTGCAGGCCGACTCGGTTCGGCGGGAAGAGCACGCCGGGCATGCTCACGCGGGCGCTGTAGCAACCGGTCAGCAGGCTCGCGCGGGACATCGAGCAGACCGGGGTCGCGTAGAAGCTCGTGAAGCGCATGCCTTCCCGGGCGAAGCGGTCCAGGTGCGGGGTGCGCAGGGTCTTATTGCCGAAGGGACCGATGTCGGCATACCCGAGGTCATCCACGAAGAGCAGGATGACGTTCGGCGGGCGCGCGGTCTCCGCGGCCAGCAGGGCGAGCGGGGCGAGCAGGCAGGCGAGCAGGGGGCGCATGGCGGGAAAGGCGGCGAGGGCGCGCATGGCTTCACTTCTTGGTGGTGGCGCGGGTCGGCGGGCGTAGCTCGTCGGCCGTCCAGCCGTGGGTGCGGCCGGCGTCCTGGGCGCGGACGTCATGGACGAACTTGGGGTCGACCGGGGAGGCGGTGTGCTCCCACTCGCGCCGGATATAGGTCAGCACGCCCGCGATCTCCTCGTCGCTCAGTTGCGGCAGCGGCGGCATGGTGAGGTCCCAGGTGCGGCCCGAGACCTTCACCGGGCCGCCAAGCCCTTGGGCGACGATGCGCACCAAGGCGTCGGGTTTGCCCAGCACCCAGTCGCTGTCGACCAAGGGCGGGGCGAGGCCGTCGAGACCGAAGCCGTGTGGCTGGTGGCAGGCGGCACAGAGGGTGTCGAACGTGACCTTA
>CAIRWP010000109.1 GCA_903882335.1 uncultured Opitutia bacterium
CCGGCCGCCTGCACGCGCCTAGCGGGCTGATACTTCGGCGCCTCGTTCGTACCTTCATTGCGGAGCCAATAGACGAAGCCGCGCAGCGGTCCCTTGGTCCAGACACCCTGGGCATCATAGCCATTATCCCAGCCGTAATCGGTCCAATCGCCGACGCCCACGATCACATCGGCCTTCCCGTCACCGTCATAGTCGACGACCTTCCACATGTTCGCCCGCACCTTGCGCGGGTGCACATTCGCCGGCAGCGGCAGTTTCTGGCCGACCTCGAGCCCGGTGCGTGCGAAGTCCGGATACTCGACCCCAGGCGAGAGCACGCGCGGTTTGCCGTCCGCGCCCACGCTGAGCTCGATGTTCTGCAGGCCCTTGCTGATCCTTACGCCGGGCGCGAAAACCGGCAGAGGGTCCCGGACGGTGTCGACGCCGGACTTGAACACATACACCCCGTTCGAGGGCTTGTCGGGGCAGTTCACGACCAGATCGAGTTTACCGTCGCCATCGATATCCATCGGGAGCGGCCAAGCCCAGAGGCCGACACCTAGATCCACGACCAAGCCCGGATGATTGTATTTCAGGCGCTCGAGCTGGCCCTGTCCGGACACGTCGGACACCGCCTTCGGCCACGCCAAACCTTCCATCGGACGAGCGACGAGCTTGGCCGGGTCGATGACCACATGCTTGGCGAGTTTGCGCTTCCAGGTATAGGTCACGTGCACGAGGCCGTCGGCCGACTGGATGATGGCCGGATAACTGAACTCGGCCTTGGGCTCATCCTCCAAGACAAACGCGGCTTCCCAAGCGAGCCCATCCTTGCTCACGGCGAGGTTGAGCGGGCTACGACCCTTGGTGGTATGGTTATAGATCAGGAGATGACGTCCGTCCTTGAGCGTCACGGCGTCAGTACCTGAGTTCGGGTTGGGCAGGTCGGTCAGCCCGACCTTGGACCAGGTCGACCCCTGGTCCTGGGAGATCGTGCTAAAAACCTTGGCGTCGCGGGTCCGGCCGACCGACAGGAGTCCGCCATCTTTGAGAAAGAGGATGCTGGGCTGGATCGCGGCGGGACTGCCCGGGCCTTGCTCGACGGCGAGCTTCTCCCAGGTGACACCGTGGTCGCGGCTGCGCTCGAAATGGATCTGCCAGCTTGGGCCGGCTTTTAACCCTTCCGCGCTGCTGCCGGACAGGATGGTGCCGTCCGCCAGCTGCACGGGCTTGTTCTTGATGGGTCCGAGGATGCCGTCGGGCAACCGGCGCGGCTCCCCCCACGTCCGGCCGTTGTCCTGGCTGAGACGCAGCACGCCCCACCACTCGACCGGATTCGGCCCGACCTTGTAATAAAGTTGCAGCGGGCCTTCCTTGGGCTGGAACAGCACGGGATTCCAGCACGGGAAACGCCGGCCATCCGGCTGCGTGCCTTCGGCGAGCTTGACGGGCGCCGACCACTGGCCGTCGACGTGACGGGCCGACCAGATCGCGACGTCCGGTTTCCCCTCGGCCTCTCCGGCGAACCAAGCCGCGACCAGCGTGCCATCCTTCGCCTCGACGATCGTCGTCGCGTGACAGCTCGGCACGGGGTTGGTCGCGAAGATGAACTCCGCACGGACCAAGCCCGGCTGCGCCGCGAGGGCGGAGAGTCCCAGGCTGAGGAACGCGAGCAGGCGCGACAGGGGCATGGCAATTGGTAAGAAGAATATCAACCCATGGGAAGGGGTTTGTTGCCGGCGGCCGCCCGCTAGGCCGTTTTTCCTTCAGTCCGGCTCCGTCCGCGCCCATCCTCAGGCCATGAAGCCCCTCCTGCTCCTCCTCGCCCCGTTCGCGGCCTGGGCGGCCGATGCGCCCGCCCCGCTGGCGCCGACCAAGGCGGACGTGCCTTACGCCGGCACGACGGATTTCCGGCAGACGCTCAACGTCTACGCGCCGGCGACCAAGCCGGCCAAACCCGCCCCGGTCATCTTCTGGATCCATGGTGGCGGCTGGCAGGGCGGCGAGAAGACCAACGTCCAGCTGAAGCCGAAGTTCTTCACCGACCTGGGGTACGTCTTCATCTCGACCAACCACCGCTACGTGAAAGCCGTCCCGATGAGCGAAATCTTCGCCGACCTCGCGAAGTCGCTCCGCTGGACGCACGAGCATGCGGCGGAATTCGGCGGCGACCCCGCGCGGATCGTGATCATGGGCCACTCCTCCGGCGCCCAGCTCGCCGCCTACCTGGCCATCGATGAACGCCCGCTGAAGACCGAGGGACTGTCCCTGAAGATGTTCAAGGGCTGCGTTCCGGTCGACGCCGACACGTTTGATATCCCGGCGGTCATCGCCCTGGCCACGGCGAATCGAAAAGCCGCCGGCAAGCCTGAGCCGAAATACGGTCATCGCGAGATCTTCGGCGGCCAGCCCGAACGATGGACCGACTACTCCGCCGTCACGCACGTCGCCGCGGGCAAAGGTATCCCGCCCTTCCTCATCCTCTACGACGCGGCCGCCGCCCTCACGCCCGACCAGGCCAAACGCCTCGAAAGCGCGCTGACCTCGAAAGGCATCCCGGCCCGGGCCTTCGGCGCCCAGAATACCAATCACGGCAAGATCAACACCGACCTCGGCCTGCCGAACGACCCCTCGACCGCCGAACTCCTGGCGTTCCTCAAGTCGATCCTGCCTTGACCAGCCAGGGCCGGGAAGGCGTCGCGCCCCGTCCGTCCCGGCTTCGCCCGCCACCCTGACGGCGGAGCATCCCCGCGAACGATGCATCCCACTCTGCGCTCGATACCCGGTCGCGCGTCTGCTTGATAAGGGGCGACGATGCCATCCCGCCGCCACATCGCCGTCATCGGAGGAGGAGCCGCCGGCTTCTTCGCGGCGATCACCTGCGCGGAGGCTCTGGGCGGCAGCGGGGAGGTCACGCTCCTCGAGGCGACGCCCCACCTGCTCTCGA
>CAIRWP010000110.1 GCA_903882335.1 uncultured Opitutia bacterium
GCGGAGCGCCATTGGTGCGGGTAGCGCGCGAAGAACGCACCCGGCGTCCCTGCCTCCTTGACCGCGAACGTCGGCGTCCAGGTCGCCTGCACGCGGCGGGTCGCCGGGTCGAAGGTGGCGGCGACATCGAGCCGGGTGACGTGGTTGTGTGCGCGGGCGCGGAAGGCGGCAAGGGTCGCGGGGCGGTCGTCGGGCAGGATTGCCGCGCTGAATCCATCCGCGCCCTGGCCGAACGCCGCGGTGAGCACGGCCGTCCCTTGGCCGGACCAGCGCGCGTTCGAGGGCGCGTAGAGGCCGTAGGTGCGCCCGGCGACCTGGACGACGAGTTCGCCGCCTTGGTCGCGGATGACCTTCGGGGCCGCCTTGAACCGCACCACCGGAGCGCCGCCGTCATAAGTGCAGTAGACGAAGGGCAGGCCGTGTCCGAGCGTGACGGTGAACCCCGCCGTCTTTTCGCCGAAGCGCGCGGTCACGGTGGCGTCGGACCAATCGGCGACGCGCGCTTCGCGGAACTCGGTGACCGCGGTGTGGCCGATCGTCAGGTCGAGGGCGTAGGAGCCCATGATGGCGTGCTCGTTCGCCGCGATCGCCGCGCCCGGGTAGCCCAGCGCGAGCCCGTCCTTCGTCGCTTTGGCGGAGAGCGGGTGGGGGAAGAGGGTCTCCGAGAGCGGTAGCCAGGCGAGCGAGCTCCACCAGGTGTTCGTGGGCACCGGGCGCTTCACCTCCGCCGTCACGAACGGGGCGACGGGCGGGCCCTTCGCTCCCTCGGGCAGGCCGCGGAGGTAGGAGCCGGCGCCGGTCGGCACCACTTCGGCCGCGGCGGCGAGCGCGCCGGCCGTGAGGAGCAGGAGACGGAAGCAGGGCATGACTTGCAGTTTCGTCCTGAGCCCGTCTTTTGGAAGTCCGAACCATGCCCGAGCTCGCTGAAGTGGAGTATTTCCGGAAGCGCTGGAATCCCGGCCTGGGGCGTAAGGTCGTCGGCGTGCGCCTGAACCCGAAAGCCCGCGTGGGTCGCGGCGTCGACACGCGGGCGCTCGCCAAGGCGCTCACGGGCGCGAAGCTGCTCGAGTCCTTGGCCGCGGCCAAGCAGATGGCTTTCCGCTTTACCGGCGGCGCCTGGCTCGGCGTGCACCTCGGCATGACGGGCCGGCTCGAGGCCGGGGACGCGGAGCGCGCGCCGACGCTCTACGACCACTTTCAGCTGACGATGGCCGGCGGGCGCGAGCTGGTCTTCGTCGATCCGCGGCAGTTTGGACGGATCCAGTTCTGGCAGGGCGAGGGCGTGCCGCCGTGGTGGGCGAAGATCCCGCCCGCGATCCTGTCCGACGCATTCACGCCCGGGTTGGTCGCCGCTTTCCTGCGCCGCCGTGCGCGGACGTCCATCAAGGCGGTGCTGCTGATGCAGGAGCGCTTCCCGGGCATCGGCAACTGGATGGCCGACGAGGTCCTCTGGCGCGCGGGCTTCCACCCGGAGGCCAAGGCGGGCGCGTTCGGGCCGAAGTCGGTGCGCAAGCTGCACGCGACCCTCCGCACGGTCTGCGCGGAGGCGATGGCGGTCATCGGCAAGGACTGGTCCGACCCCCCGGATGCCTGGCTCTTCAATCACCGCTGGCAGGACGGTGGCCGCTGTCCGCGGGCGAAGAAGCCGCTGGTCCGCGCCGAGGTCGGTGGTCGCACCACCTGTTGGTCGCCTACGCGGCAGGTCCTCGGCGCCGAACGCCGTTGACCTTCCGCGTCGCCGCGTGAACTTGCAGCCATGCGCATCACCGGCGGCATCGCCCGAGGCATTCCTCTCCGCGTCCCTTCCGCTGGCGGCGTGCGTCCCGCCACGGATTACATCCGCGAGGCGGTCTTCAATTCGCTCGCCGCGTTCGTCCCGGGCACCGTCGTGCTCGATCTCTTCGCCGGGACCGGTGCGTACGGCCTGGAGTCGCTCAGCCGCGGCTCCGTAAGCGCGACCTGCGTGGACCGGCGCATCGGCGCGGAACTCACGGCCAACGCCGCCGCGGTGGCGAAGTCGATGGGTCAGGCCGAATTACCTTTCACCAAAATCACGGGCGACGCGACCAAGCCCGGCGTGGCGGAAGGTCGCTTCGACCTCGTCTTCGCCGACCCGCCGTGGGAGCTCTGGCCGACCCAGGGCGCGGAGATCGCGGCGACGGCGGTGAGTTATGCCGACGCTGGCGCGCACGTCCGCGTGGTCCTCGAAGCGCCGGGTGGTTTCGAGGTGCCGGTGCCGGCGGGTTGGAAACTCAAGAAGGTGATCGGCAAGGGCAAGGGCCAGCCTGCCGCGTCGATCCTCGTGCGCGTCGCCGGCGAGTGATCAGCCGCCCAGCGGGCGATGCTCCTGCCAGACGCCGAGTCCGGCCAGCATGAGGCTGGCTCCGGCCACGGCGGCCGTCTCGACGCGCAGGATCCGGTCGCCGAGGTGGTACGCGGTGAACCCGGCGTCCGCCAAGGCCTGCCGCTCGGCGTCCGACCAACCGCGCTCCGGCCCCAACGCCAGGCATCCGCCCGAAAAATTTTTCGCCGCGGCCCCGAGGGGGCCGCTGGCTACGTAAGGGTCCAGGCTCACATTCCAGCCTTGTCTATCGATATCGCGGAGCGCCGATACCAACTCGGGTTGGTGGCGTACGGAAGGCACGTGAGCACTGCAGGCTTGTTCGGCACCCTTCCGCAACGGCTCGCGCCATTCGTCGTCACGCCAGAGCGAACTTTGCGCGTAGGAAGGGTCGCTTTTTTCGGCCTCGAAAAAAACGATCCGGTCGACCCCGAGACTCGCCAGGTCGTGCAGCAATTTCTTCGCGGTCTGCGGTCGCGGTAAACCGACGATGACGGTGAGCGGCAAGCGCGTTTGCGGGACGGCTTCCCACTGAACGGTGAAACGAAGCGTCGGCTCGAGCGAGGCGAGGGTCGCGAGGCCGCGCCGCTGATTATCGATGCCGACGTGGAACGTGCTCCCGAGCCGGACCCCGACGGTTTCCCGCAGGTGCTGCGCGCGCGGGTCGTCCGCCGCGAAACCTTCCACCGCCTCGCTTTCGGTTATGAGCACCAGATTCACGCCTTCTAAACTGAACCGCCTTCCGACTCTGGCGAGAGGGAAGGGGGCAAACGCTTGCAGGATGTCCTCCCTTCTTTAAGGTGCGGCATGGACCTCTCGGACTTCCGTAAAGAGTACGCGGCTCACGGCATCGACCGGCATGAGCTGATCGACGATCCTTTGCTCCAATTCAAAGCCTGGTTCGAGCAGGCTAAGGCCGCCGGGGTGGTCGAGCCCAACGCCATGGTCCTGTCGACCCTCGGCCTGGAGGGATTCCCGTCCTCCCGGACCGTGCTCCTCAAGGCTGCCGATGAGCGTGGTTTCTCCTTCTTCACTAACTACGCCAGCAAGAAGGGGGCGGAAATCACCGCGAACCCCAAGGCCACCCTCCTTTTTCCTTGGTTTTCACTGGAGCGACAGATTCACATAACTGGCTCACTCGTAAAGACTTCCGAAGAAGAATCGGTCACTTATTTCGCCCGGCGCCCTTACGGGAGCCAGCTGGGGGCTTTGGCTTCGGACCAAAGCGATATCATCGCTGACCGGCAGGTCCTGGAGGCCAAATTGGCCGAATTGAAGGCTAAGTACCCCGAAGGGCAGGTCCCGAAGCCCCTGCATTGGGGCGGGTACCGCCTGGTCCCGACCAGCTTCGAGTTCTGGCAGGGCCGCACGAATCGGCTCCATGACCGCTTCCATTACTCCCTAAATAAGGGCGTTTGGGACATCGTGCGCCTCTCTCCGTAATCGGGTCACTGGGATTAGTTTACCTAATAGGGGGGCCTATTGACCCTTACTCTGGGCATGGGGGTGCTCGCAGGGTTGACCATCCTGCGGGGAATCGTTCACCAATCCTTTCCCGCGTCTAAATGCGCCCTCTTTTCCTCCTCAGTCTCTTTGCCCCGGCGTTCGCTCTCGCGAGCGCTGAAGGCGTCAATCCGAAGGCGACCGACCTCTTTGAGATCGGCGGCATCCCGGTCTCCAACTCGATCCTGACCACCTGGATTCTCACGGCCCTCATCATCATCGCCATCCGCGTCCTCGTCGGCACCCCCAAAATCGTCCCGAGCAGGGGTCAGGCCCTAGTCGAGAACATGGCCTCGGGCTTGCGCGACGCACTCGAACCGATCGTCGGGAAGAGCATGATCGGCAAGGTCTTCCCGACCCTCTGCGGCTTCTTCGTCTTCATCCTCCTGATGAACTGGAGCGGCCTGCTCCCGGGAGTCGGCACCATCAAATACGGCGA
>CAIRWP010000111.1 GCA_903882335.1 uncultured Opitutia bacterium
GCTGACCCTCGTCCATAAGGGCAATATCATGAAGTATACCGAAGGCGCCTTCATGAAGTGGGGCTACGACCTCGCCAAGAGCGAGTTCGGCGCGGTCGAGATCGACGGCGGCCCCTGGTGCAAGATCCCCGAAGGCAAGCCTGGCGCCGGCCTCGTCATCAAGGACGCCATCGCCGACATCACCCTCCAGCAGGTGCTGACCCGCCCGACCGACTTCGATGTCATCGCCACGCTGAACCTGAATGGCGACTACCTCTCCGACGCCCTCGCGGCGCAGGTCGGCGGTATCGGCATCGCCCCGGGCGGTAACATCAACTACCTGACTGGTCACGCGATCTTCGAGGCCACCCACGGCACCGCGCCGAAGTACGCCAACAAGGACGTCGTCAACCCGGGCTCCGTCGTCCTCTCCGGCGAGATGATGCTCCGCTACATGGGCTGGACCGAAGCGGCCGACCTCGTGCTCAAGGGCCTGAACGGCGCCATCGGCGGCGGTCGCGTCACCTACGACTTCGCCCGCCAGATGCAGGGCGCCACGGAGATCAAGTGCTCCGAGTTCGGCGACGCGATCATCGCGTCGATGTAAGCCCGCCCAGGGGTTTTCCCGGCCGATGGCGGGTCCGCTTGGGACTTGCCATCGGCTCTTTTTTTGGCAGAAATCGCCACCTACCCAATCCACCATGAAGCACACCCTGTCCGCCCTCGCCCTCGCCAGCCTCACCGCCGGCGCCTTCGCTCAGTCCGCCCCGGCTCCCGTCGCGGCCACCGCCTCCGACCTCGCGGTCCGCGGCGGCATCTCCTGGTCCGGCAAGAACGTCTTCCGCGGCAAGGCCCGCTCCAGCACGGACGGCCTGATTCAGTCCGACATCACCGCCGAGTACAATATCCCGGGCTTCTCGGGCGTTTCGGCCTACCTCAGCTTCTTCAACGCCGATAACTTCGAGCGCGTCTATGTGCTCGGTGCCCGCACCGACGACGCCCTGGGTCGCCTCGACGTCGGCATCCAGCGCTCCGCCGGTGTCGGCGCCGCCCGCACGACCGTCGCCGCCAGCGGTTACAGCCTTCTCGCCTCCAACCGCGAGATTTACGTCGGCCAGTCCTTCAAGTCCCTCCCCCTCGCCCCGGTCGCGACCGTCTACTACAGCACCGACCTCGAGGAGCTGACCATCGACCTCGCCGCCGCCAAGACCTTCAAGGGCGCCGAGCTCGGCCTCCCGGGCTTCGACGTGGTGATCAAGGCCAATCTCGGCCTCTCTGACGCCAAGGATGCCAACGGCACCGGTGGCAACGCCAAGAACGCCTACACCTACCTCGGCGCCTCCGTCGACGTCACCCGCGCCGTCGGCCAGGGTGCCGTGGTCGGTGCCGGCCTGAACTACGCCTACAACACGGACGGCCAGACCGCCGTGAAGGGCTCGGCGGCCTTCCTCAAGGTCTTCGCCAACTTCAAGTTCTAAGCCCCCGCCCCAAGGCGACTCCCGGGAGGCGCGGTTTCGGCCGCGCCTCCCTTGTTTTTGGGTATTTTTGACCTTCCCCCGCCGGGGGAGCATTCGGGTATTGACGGAGGGGGGTGCTTTCTCATGTTCCCGCTTTCCCTCTTTATGAAGACCACGCTAGCCAAGAACGTGCAGCTCAAGGACAAGACCTGGTACGTCGTCGACGCCAAGGACCAGGTCCTGGGCCGCCTCGCCGTCAAAATCGCCAATATTCTCCGCGGACGCCACAAGCCCACCTACACCCCCCACGTCGACACGGGTGACTACGTCATCGTGATCAACGCCGACAAGGTCCGCCTCACCGGCGCCAAGGAGCAGGACAAGACCTACATGTTCTACACCGGCTGGGTCGGCACCGCCTACCGCCGCACGGCCGCCGCGATGCGCGCCAAGCGCCCCGAGTTCCTCGTGACCCATGCCGTCAAGGGCATGCTCCCGAAGAACCGCCTCGCCAACGACATGCTCGCCAAGCTCCGCGTCTACGCCGGTGAGCAGCATGAGCACGCCGCCTCCAACCCGGTTCCTTTCAAGGGCTAATCCCCGACCTTACTGTCAATGAGCGCCAAGTCCCCTGCCATCACCGCCGTCGGCCGTCGCAAGACCGCCTCGGCCCGCGTCCGCCTTTCCCGCGGCACCGGTTCCATCTCCATCAACGGCAAGCCCGCCGAGGAATACCTCTACACCGAGGCCCTCGTGAAGGCCGCCACCCTCCCGATCCGCACCGCGGGTCTCGAAGGCCAGGTCGACGTCACCGTCAACGTCATCGGCGGCGGCCCCAACGGTCAGGCTGGCGCGATCTCCCATGGCCTCGCCCGCGCCATCCAGAAGCTCGACCCCACCTTGCGCGCCCCCCTCAAGAAGGAAGGCCTGCTGACCCGCGACGGTCGCATGCGCGAGCGTAAGAAGCCCGGCCGCCCCGGCGCCCGCAAGCGCTTCCAGTTCTCGAAGCGCTAAAGCGCCCCGAGACAGGAACGACGAAGGCCCCGGTCCCCCGGGGCCTTTTTGTTGCCCAGTTTCCCTCCTCCGCCCATCAATTCGTCACGTCCCTCCGCCATCCTCCCGCCATGACCTCCCCCCTGACCAAAGTCGGCATCGTCGGCGCCTCCGGCTACACCGGGGAGGAACTCGTCCGCGTGCTCGCCCGCCACCCGCGCGTCACCCTCGCCGCGGTCTGCTCCCGGACCTTGGCAGGCAAGGCCGTCGCCGACGAGATCCCGCGCCTCCGGGGCGTGGTCGACCCGGCGCTCGTCTTCGCCGCGTCCTCGCCCGAGGAGTGCGCGAAGTCCGACGTCGACGTCTGGTTCCTGGCGCTGCCGCACGGGGTCGCCGCCGAATACGCCGCGCCGCTCGTCGCCGCCGGCAAGCGCGTGCTCGACCTCTCGGCCGACTTCCGCCTCCGCGACCTCGCGCTATACAAAAAATATTACGGTCATGACCACCCGGCGCCGGCGCTCGCCGCGCAGGCCCGTTACGTGATCCCGGAGCTGCAGACGGACGAGTCGTGGAAGTCCGCGAAGCTCATCGCCTGCCCGGGCTGCTACCCGACCAGCATCCAGGTGCCGCTCGTGCCGCTCCTGCGCGCCGGGCTGCTCAAGCCTGCGCCGGGCCAGCTGGTCATCAACGCCTACAGCGGCGTCTCCGGCGCCGGCAAGAAGGCCGACGTCGCGTTCCTTTTCTCCGAGCGCGACAGCTCGATCAAGGCCTACGGGATCCCCGGACACCGGCACCTCGCCGAGATCGAGGAGCAGTTCGGCGCGGCCGCCGGCCAGCCGGTCGTGGTGCAGTTCAATCCGCACCTCGCCCCGATGCACCGCGGCATCGCCACGACCATCGTCGTCCCCGCGCCCGGCGTCACCGCCGCGCAGGTCGAGGCCGTGTGGCGGGAAGCCTACGCCGGCCGGCCTTTCGTCACCTTGCTCAAGTCGGGCGACTTCCCCGACACCGCCCACGTGGCCGGCACCAACCGGGTCGCCTGCTCCGTCGTCGCCGACGCGCGCACGGGCAACCTCATCATCACCGCCGTCATCGACAACCTCCTCAAGGGTGCCGGCGGCCAGGCCGTCCAGAACCTGAACCTGATGATGGGCTGGCCCGAGGCCGAAGGCCTGCGCTGAGACCTTTCCCATGTCCCTCGAGTTCACCAACGATTCCCCGGGGCTGACCGACGTCCCCGGCTTCCGCGTCGGCGCCGCCGGCTGCGACATCCGCAACAAGTCGACCGACCGTCTCGACCTCACGCTCGTCGTCGCCGACCGCCCGTGCGCGGCCGCCGGCGTCTTCACGACCAACGACGTGAAGGCCGCCCCGGTGCGCTCCTGCCAGCAGGTCCTCGCCGTTTCCGCGGACCGGATCCGCGGTATCGTCGGCAACAGCGGCAACGCCAACGCCTGCACGGCCGCCCAGGGCGACGTCGACGCCGCCGCGATGGCGAAACTGTCCGCGGTCGCCGTGGGCGCCCCGGACGACGCCTTCCTCGTCTGCTCCACCGGCCGCATCGGCGAGCTCTTGCCGATGGCCAAGGTCGCCGCCGGTATCAAGGCCTCGGCCGCCCGCCTGTCGCGCGACGCCGCCGAAGGCGTGCGCTCGGCCAACGCGATCCTGACCTCCGATACTCGCCCGAAGAGCTGCACCGCGCGGTTCACCTGGGAAGGGAAGACCGTCACCATCGCCGGCATCGCCAAGGGCGCCGGTATGATCGAGCCCAACATGGCCACCATGCTCGCCTTCGTCTGCACCGACGCCGCCGCCGTGCCCACCGAGCTCAAGGCCGCGTTGAAGGCCTCCGCCGACCAGTCCTTCAACTGCGTCAGCGTCGACGGCGACATGTCCACCAACGACACCGTCCTGCTTCTCGCCTCGGGCGTCTCCGGCGTGTCCGTGGGTGCGTCCGCCCCGGCCGCGCTCCGCGCGCTCTTCCAGGAAGCCCTCGACATGGTCTGCTTCGCGCTCGCCGAGAAGATCGTGGGCGACGGCGAGAAGATCACCAAGGTCGTGGCCGTGGAGATCGCGGGGGCCCGCACCCGGGCTGATGCCGAGAAGATCGCCCGCGCGATCGGCAACTCCCTCCTCGTGAAGTCCTCCTGGTTCGGCGAGGACCCGAACTGGGGCCGCCTCGCCGACGCCGCCGGCTACGCCCGCACCGGCCTCGACGAGTCGAAGCTGGATATCTTCTACGACGACGTCCCGGCCGTCCTTGGCGGCCAGCCGCTGCCGGAGAACAAGCCCGCGTGGAAGCAGGTCGTGAAGGCCGCCCGCTTCGCCGTCCGCCTAGATCTCCACCTCGGCGACGCGAAGTTCCGCCTCCTCGCGGCCGACCTCACCGACGGCTACGTGAACTACAACAAGAGCGAGTGAGCCCGGGCTTTCCCCCTTGTCTCGCCCGCCGACCCTGTCGACACTCCCGCACCGACCGATGAGCACTCCCGCCGCGCAGAAAGCCGAGGTCCTCCTCGAGGCGCTTCCCTACATCCATAAGTTCCGTGGTTCCACGTTCGTGGTGAAGTACGGCGGTAGCTTCATGGACGACCCGAACCCCGAGGGCCGCGACCGCGTGGCCACGGACATCGCCTTCCTCGCCGCCGTCGGCATCCAGGTCGTCGTCGTCCACGGCGGCGGCAAGGCCATCACCCGCGCCATGGACAAGGCCGGCCTCAAGTCCGAGTTCCGCGGCGGCATGCGCGTCACCGACGCCGCCACCGTCAAGATCGTCGAGGAGACCCTCAACGGCGAGATCAACGGCCAGATCTGCGACTCCCTGCGCGCCCGCGGCGCCAACCCCCTCGGCATGCCCGGCAACCACGTCAACCTCTGCGAGAAGCTCTACGGCGCCGACGAGCAGGGCGCGCCCATGGACCTCGGGTTCGTGGGCGACATCAAGTTCGTGAAGACGAAGCTGATCAAGAAGGCGCTGGCCGACGGCCACCTGCCCGTGGTCTCGCCCATCGCGCTCGACGCCGACGACCAGGCCTACAACACGAACGCCGACGTGGCCGCCGCCGCGGTGGCGCATTCCCTCCGGGCCCGCCGTCTGATCTTCATGAGCGACGTCCCTGGCCTGCTGGCCGACCCGAAGGACCCGGCCTCGCTCATCGCGACGCTCAAGGTTGGCGAGGTCGACGAGCTCAAGCGCAAGGGCGTCATCGCCGGCGGGATGATCCCGAAGGTCGACAGCGCCGTGAAGGCCCTGAAGGAAGGCGTCCGCCGCGTGCACTTCATCGACGGACGCGTGCCGCACGCGCTCCTGCTCGAGGTCTTCACCGACAAGGGCATCGGTACCGAAATCGTCCACGGTTGATGAACGGACCGTCCGCAGATCCCACCGCCGCGAACTACGCGGCCAACGTCGCCCCTAACTACGGCGCGCCGCCCATCACGCTGGTGAAAGGGCAGGGGACCCACGTCTGGGACGCCGCCGGCAAGCGCTACCTCGACTTCGCCTCCGGCATCGCCGTCAACGCCGTCGGCCACGCCCACCCGCACTGGGTGAAGCGCGTCGCCGAGCAGGCCGGCAAGCTCGTCCACGTCAGCAATCTCTACCGCAACGAACCGCAGGGCGAACTGGCCCAGGCTCTTTCGCTCCGTTGCGGCCCCGGTCGGGTGATCTTCTGCAACAGCGGCGCCGAGGCCAACGAAGGCCTGCTCAAGCTCGCCCGTCTCCATGGCCAGCGCAAATCCGGCGTCGAGGGCGCCTGCATCGGCGTCGTCGTGGCCGAGAAGGCGTTCCATGGCCGCACCTTCGGCGGCATGTCCGCCACGCCGCAGGAGAAGATCCAGAAGGGTTTCCGTCCTTTACTGTCCGGTTTCACCGCCGCGCCGCTCAACGACCTCACCGCCTGGGACAAGGCCATCGACGCCCAGACCACCGCCGCCGTCCTGATCGAATCGATCCAGGGCGAAGGCGGCGTGAACCCGGCCACGCCCGAGTTCCTGCGCGGCGTCGAGCAGCTCTGCCGCGCACGCAACGTCCTGTTCATGATCGACGAGATCCAGTGCGGCATCGGCCGGACCGGCAAGTTCTTCGCCTATGAGCACGCGGGCGTGAAGCCCGATGCGATCGCCATGGCCAAGGGCCTCGGCGGCGGCTTCCCGATCGGCGCCATCTGGATGGCGCCGCCCCACGACGACCTCTTCCAGCCCGGTTCCCATGGCACCACCTTCGGCGGGGGCCCCCTCGCGGCGACCGCCGGCCTGGCCGTGCTCGAGATCCTGGAGGCCGAGCAACTCGTCGCCAAGGTCGCCGATCGCTCCGTCGCCTGGCACGCCGAGCTGCGCGCGCTCGTCGCCCTCCGGCCCGACCTCGTGAAGGAAGTCCGCGGCGCCGGCTACATGGTCGGCGTCATCCTGACCATCGACCCGGTGCCTGTCGTCGCCGCGCTGCGCGAAGCCGGCCTGCTGACCGCCCCCGCGGGCGGCGTCGCCGTCCGCCTGCTGCCGCCGCTCAACGCGTCGCCGGAGGAGCTGGCCGAGGCGGCGGCTATCCTGCGTCAGGTCCTGGGCGGTTGGAAGTCGGCCTAAGCCCTAGCCGCCCCTTATTTTCCTCTGTCCAAAGAGGGCCAGGGGGGTATGTTTCAACGCTTTCCGCGATGCGTCATTTCCTCAAGGAGACCGACCTGAGCCCGGCCGAGACGGCCCAGGTCTTCGCCGCCGCCGCGGCCCTCAAGGCCGGTCGCGGCCGCGCCGCCGCCGCCGCCCTCGCCCACCAGTCCTGGGGCCTGATGTTCTTCAAGAAGAGCACCCGCACCCGCGTCTCCTTCCAAGTCGGCGTCCATGAGCTCGGCGGCCTGCCGGTGATGCTCAACGCCGACGACCTGCAGATCTCGCGCGGCGAGACCGTCGCCGACACCGCGCGCGTCCTTTCCCGCTACCTCCATGGTATGGTCATCCGCTGCCACGAGCACAGCCTGCTCGAGGAGTTCGCCCGCTGCGGCACGATGCCCGTCGTCAACGCGCTGTCCGATTTCCTGCACCCCTGCCAGTTCCTGACGGATATGTTCACCCTCGCCGAGCGCTACGCGCCCGGCCGCCCGGAGCAGTACGCCGCCTCGCTGAAGGGCAAGAAGGTCGCCTTCCTCGGCGACACCGCCTGCAACATGGCCAACTCGTTTGTGCTCGGCGGCGCCGCCCTCGGCGTCGAGATCGCGCTCGCCGGCCCGGCCGGTTATGAGCCCGGCGCCGAGATCCGCGCCCAGCTGAAGCGGGACGGCCTGGCCGAGTCCTTCACGTTCTCGACCGACCCCGCCGCCGCCGTGAAGGGCGCCGACATGGTCTACACCGACGTCTGGGTGAGCATGGGCATGGAGGCCGAGAAGGCCGAACGCCTGAAGCTCATGCAGCCTTACCAAGTCAACGCCCGGCTGCTGGCCTTGGCCAAGCCCGCCGCCTATTTCATGCACTGCCTCCCGGCCCACCCCGGCGAGGAGGTCTCGGCCGAGGTCCTGGCGAGCAAGCAGAGCATCATCTTCGACCAGGCCGAGAACCGGCTACACGTGCAGAAGGCCATCCTCGCCCACCTCGCCGCCCACCGCGGCTGATTTTCCACACCATACCATGAGCAAGCAGAAGAAAATCGTCCTGGCCTACTCCGGCGGCCTCGACACCTCCGTCCTCCTTTCCTGGATCAAGGACAAGCACCACGCCGAGATGATCGCCTTCTGCGCCGACATCGGCCAGGAAGACGAGCTCAAGGGCCTCAAGCAGAAGGCCATGAAGACCGGCGCCTCCAAGCTCTACGTCGACGACCTCCAGGCCGAGTTCGCCCGCGACTTCATCTTCCCGATGATGCAGGCCGGCGCCATCTACGAGGGCCAGTATTACCTCGGCACCTCCATCGCGCGCCCGCTCATCGCCAAGCGCATGGTCGAGATCGCCCGCAAGGAAGGCGCGACCGCCATCGCCCACGGCGCCACCGGCAAGGGCAACGACCAGGTCCGCTTCGAGCTGACCTGCGCCGCCCTCGCCCCGGACCTGGAGATCATCGCCCCCTGGCGCAACGAGGCCTTCCGCAAGGATTTCCCGGGCCGCGCCGAGATGATCGCCTATTGCGCCGACAACAAGATCCCGGTCGAGGCCAGCGCCAAGAAGCCTTACTCCTCCGACCGCAACCTCCTGCACATTTCGTTCGAGGCCGGTATCCTCGAAGATCCGTGGATGGACGCTTTCCATCCTTCGAACAAGGCCATGTTCAAGCTCTCCTTCTCCCCGGAGGATGCTCCGAACAAGGCCGAGTATGCC
>CAIRWP010000112.1 GCA_903882335.1 uncultured Opitutia bacterium
ACCCACAGCCGCAGCGGCGATAATGGGACGATGATCATTTGCGATAATGACAGTAAGACACGCAAGATTGTTCAGAAGATAACCCTCCCGGATAAGGGCTACAACCATCCTGGCGGCGTCCAGCAAATCGGCGATATCCTGGTTGTTCCCCAGGAAAAAGATGGTGCTTCGAAGGTTATTTTTTACAATTTACAAACCGTAACGCATACGGAACCGCCAGCGTTGTTGCCCGTAGCAATCAGTAGCGACACCCACAAAGCCGGCGGTGTTGGCATCACTAAATACACGCCTGTCGGCGAAACCGCACCCAAACATTTGGTCGTCGTGTATGATAACGGTATGGCCTACCGCTACCAAAGTAACGGCCAGCCGCTCGCAAGCACGGCGGTGTCATTTCAGTCGATTGGCGCGGCGCAACAGTTAAGTCAGGGCGACTATTCGACCGTAAGCTTGGCCACGGATGTAACGGGCGTGGTCTACATGGTTGGCTTCCGCACCAGCATGAGCGGCCCCAGTTACGTTACCGATTACATGGATTTGTACCAGTACAACGCCTCCACGGGCGTCTTCGAGCTTATCGTCGCCAATCAACATGTGATCACCCAACACGGCGCAACGGTAGGCTCCTACGGCGTCCATTTCCGTTGGACGGGTGGTCTGCGGATCGTGTCCAGCACCGCCATCCAAGCCTTGGTATCGGCGCGCAATTTCGTCGGCGGCCCCGCAGGTGCCACGGAAGTCAACATCATCAGCGAAAGCTAGGCAATCGATGCGGTCCCGGTGCCTTTCGGAAGGCACTGGGGGATCAAAGGGTCATGCTGTCCTACTCTTTGAGGGGAAGCTGCAGCCAACGGGATGCGGCTTTCCCTGGAAGGGAGGGTTCAGGGGGCACGTCTAATGTTGTGGAACCTCAAGGGCCAGGTCACTCTGATCATGGGGTTCGGTGGCTTGGCCCCTTGGACACATCGCGCAGAACTTCCCATGAACAACCGCATGGCTTTCACACGGCTTTCTCACGGCTTGGCAAAGGACACTTTCCCTGCCCCATCAACGTAGGTTCTGGGGTCAAGGTAGCCAAAATACGGCTGGCCCTTCAAGATGAAATGCTCGGATGCGCGGCCGAATTGGTGTCGTTCAAAGCCGGCGCTGAACCCGAAACGCAACTCCCGCGGACCGCCCGTGACGATGATTTCTTGAGGCACTCCATCGACCAGACGGACCATCGGAACTCCGTCGCAATCCTTGGCGAAGAATGTCCTATCCGCGTAATGGAATTCAAAAGAATGTACGGGAACCTGGGTTTCACCTGGGGTTCGCAAGGCCTGGGACGGAAGCACTAGGGCACCCGTCCCCATCTGTCCCGCCCGACTCCCCGAGATAATAGCGACCTGAAAGGAGAATGCGGTGACGGAAGATGCCGTCTCTCGACTTGGAACGCAGGAGGCCAGGACAAGCAGCGCGACAGCGATGCATGAAGGAAGGATCAGGGAACGAAGGACGATCATCGGGGTCTTAAGGCTCATGGATATGCTTCCAGATCGGGGGGTGCATGATGGAGGGGGTTAACGCTCTTCACCCAGCATTGGTTCAGGCGACTCGCTCCATCCGAGCATGCCGAGGATTTGGCGGGTCGTCCTATCGATGGCGATGGGCATGTACATCATCCCATCTGGAGCGGTAAGATTTGGCCTAGCAAAACGAACGATGATCAGCGTGTCGGTGGTGATGACGGCCTGAGGCATCGGAAATGCGGAGCCCATGATTTGGTGGAGCGCAACACTGCCGAACAAGCTCTGCAGGGTTTCCCGAGCAATCTCGGTCGCCGCTTCGGGTGTCAAAAGTCCCCGGGCTGCGGCCTCTCGCACATCGTTGCGACGCTGATCCAGGGCATGGATGAACCGCAGGGCCTCCGCCTGTTCCTTCTCGCTTCCCGTCACCAAGCACAGCGCTGCTCGCAGCCACGTGTCGTGCTCAGACCCTGCCACGACCGGGGTTCCGTCCAAAGAGACCCGTCCCGGCGTACGGGACAACAGGGCATGATCACGAAAGAGCTGATGCGACTGGTCTGCATCCACCAACAGGGTGCAGATGATAGAGCCGCCATCCAGAAGCATGTCGATATTGGTGATCCTGGCGTGAGCAGCGGGTCTCTGGACCGTCGACTTTGCATCTTTGGTCGTCGCGGAATCGGCAGCGGCAATCCATGAACCAACGGTGAGCAAGGCCACGCAGCTGACCAGGAGCGAGATTATTTTCATTCCTTCACTTTTTAAGGTATTCGCGGTTTTCCCGGCCAGTATTCCAAATTCATCGTGTAGCCAAATCACACACCAAGACGTGATATGAGAAACAATAGGGACACGCCGTCTAGTTGAAAAAAAAGGTGGTCGCCGTAGATTTCCTCGTAATTTATCGTGATAAACGACAACTTACTCAGAAGCCCGGCACAGATCCGTACGGGCGGAATTACCGCATACGGCTCTTCCATCAGATACGAACGATGAGGCGCTGCGACGGGTAGGGATGGAGAACGCATGGTTTGGGAAGGTAGCGGTCCGCCAAGCGGCGCATGACTTCCCAGGACAGACCGACCTTCGCGGTCTGGCTGCGTCGCTGCAAGGCTCGTCGCCATGCCTCGATCGCACGGTCGCGGAAGGCCCTCAGTGCCGAGGTGTTGCCCGGTACCGCATGGTAACCGAACCAACCCCGTACCGCCGCTGCCAGCCAACGGCCCTGGTCGTCCATCGGCAAGGACCGGTGGAGGAGCAGGTGCTGGCCGATGCGGTGGAGCGTCGCCCCCATGCGCTTGGCCATGGATTGGCGCAGGACGATGAATCCCCCATCCGACCGGCGCGTCCCGCAGCGATGCGTGAAGCCCAGGAAGTTGAAGGTCTCCGGCCTACCCTCGCCGCGCCCGGCGCGGTTCGCGGATGCGAATCGGCCGAACTCGATGAGGCGGGTCTTGTCCGGGTGGAGTCGCAGGCCGAACTTGGCCACCCGTTCCCGCAGGTCGTGCAGAAACTTCTGGGCGTCTGCTTGGCTCTGGAACCCGGCCACGAAGTCATCGGCATAGCGGACAAAGATGACCGCCCCCGAGGCTTCGTGGTTGCGCCACCACGTCACCCACTGGTCGAGGGCGTAGTGCAGGAACACGTTAGCCAGGAGCGGTGAAATCACCGCGCCCTGGGGTGTGCCTACCGTTGTCCTCGACCATTCCCCGGACTCGCTCACCCCCGCGCGCAACCACTTGCGTAGCAGGCGCAGGATGCGCTTGTCCCCGATGCGGTGCTCCAGGAACTTCATCAGCCACTCGTGATCGATGCTGTCGAAGAACCCCTGGATGTCCGCATCCACGATCCAGTTCACCTCCCGCTCGCGGATGCCGACCCACAGGGCGTCCAGCGCTTGGTGCTGGCTGCGTCCGGGGCGGAATCCGTAGCTGAAGTTGGCAAAGTCCTCCTCGTAGATGGCCGTCAGGATCCGCGACACCGCCTGTTGGACGATCTTGTCCTCCAGGCAGGCGATGCCGAGCGGACGCTTGCTGCCGTCCGCCTTCGGGATCCAGGCCCGCTTCGAGGGCTGACACCGGTACGTGCCATTCTGCACGCGTCCGTGCAAATCGGCCAACCGGGTCGCCAGACCTTCGCCATACGCTGCCCACGTGACCCCATCGACCCCAGGGGACGCCTGCCGCTGCAGCGCAGCGTAGGCCTCCTCCAGGGCAACCAGGGTCACCAGGTGCAGCAGACTCGTGAACCGCATCTTCCCATCTCGTCGTGCTGCCTCTCGCACCCGCTCCAGCCCGATCGACACCGACCCCGGGTCCTGAGCCCCGGAAGTGGCCGACTGGCGCGGGTTCTCTGCTGTCTCGGACCTTCCCTCCCCCATCCCTCGGCCGGTAGGCCTTCGGTGGCTCAACGGTACTACGTCCTCGTCCGACTTCCCCAAGGCGTTCATGATGGTCGTTCGGGTTGGTCCCTTCACCATCCGGCACAAACGGGCGACCCCGCCTGGCACCTGGAGGATCTCCCGGTTCTCGTGATCAAAGGTTCCTGACGTGCCCTGGTTCATCGACCGCGTCGGATCAACCTGGCACTCGTCATGGCGCGCCAGACCGTTTGGTCTTCCCGCAACAGGCACAGGGTCGACATCCGAGAGGAGCTTTCGCGGCTCAGTATCCGGGCCCGCCAGTGCCCCTGTCAACGCTTGGGCCGGATCCTTACGGGTCCGACCCCATGACTCGGGGTCGCTGTGG
>CAIRWP010000113.1 GCA_903882335.1 uncultured Opitutia bacterium
CGATGGCTTCCACGTCGTCGCCCTTCTTCATGACCTCGGCCGGGTTGTTGATGCGGCGGGTCCAGCTCATGTCGGACACGTGCACCATGCCGTCGATGCCGTCCTCGAGCTCGACGAAGGCGCCGTAGTTCGTGAGGTTGCGGACCTTGCCGCGAACGCGGGCGCCCACCGGGTAGTTGTGGCGGACCTTCTCCCACGGATTGGTCTCGAGCTGGCGGATGCCGAGGGAGATCTTCTGCTCCTCCTTGTTGACGTTGAGGATGACGGCGTCGACTTCCTGGCCGACCTTGAGGATGTCGGACGGCTTCTGGACGCGCTTGGTCCAGGAGAGCTCGGAGACGTGGACGAGGCCTTCGACGCCGCCCTCGATCTCGATGAACGCGCCGTAGGCGACGAGGTTGACGACCTTGCCATGGACCTTCTGGCCCACGGGGTAGCGCTTCTCGATGCCTTCCCACGGGTTGGACTGGGTCTGCTTGAGGCCGAGGGAGACGCGCTCGCGCTCACGGTCGACTTCGACGACCATGACGGTGATCTCCTCGCCGACCTTGACGACTTCGCTCGGGTGGCCGATGCGGCCCCAGGACATGTCGGTGACGTGCAGCAGGCCGTCGAGACCGTCGAGGTCCACGAACGCGCCGTAGTCGGTGATGTTCTTGACGACGCCGCGGCGGATGACGCCGGGCTTGACCTCCTCGAGGAGCTTGCGACGGCTCTCGCCGCGCTGTTCCTCGATGAGCTCGCGACGCGAGACGACGAGGTTCTTCTTCTCCTTGTTGATCTTGATGATCTTGAAGTCGAAGGTCTGGCCGACGAAGCCCTCGAGGTCCTTCGGGGGGTTGACGTCGATCTGCGAGGACGGCATGAAGGCGTCGACGCCGACGGAGACGATCAGGCCGCCCTTGACGACGGACTTGACGCGACCCTGGACGATGGAGCCTTCCTGGCAGTTGGCCTCGATGCTCTCCCACTTGCGGATCTGCTGGGCGCGGTCGAAGGAGACGGTCGGGGTGCCGTCCTTGTTCTCAAGCTTCTCGAGGTAGACCTCGAGCTGCATGCCGACCTGGACTTCGGCCATGTCGGGAAATTCGGCCTGGGGGATGAAGCCCTCGGACTTGCCGTTGATGTCGACGACGACGAACTTGTCGTCGCGGATCTCGGTGACGGTCGCCGGGATGACGGTGTGGGCCTTGAGCGCGCCGAAATTGGACTCGGCGAGCAGTTTTTCCATGATGCTCATTGTATTTTTGACTGTGGGTCCTGGGCGTCGCGAAGGACGTTTCCAGGGTTTTGGTTGTTGGTTGGTTTTCCCTCCGGAGATTCCGCGGGCAGGCGCCGACGGGCCGGAGAGAGGTCGAAAACAAACGACCCAAGGGGGGCTGGCAAGCCGAGACTACTTTGCAGGGGCTTTTTCCGTTCCAGGCCGGGCTGGGGTGGCCCCTTCCGGCCGCTTTTCCAGCTCAGCGCGTAGTTTTTGGGCTGTTTTGGCCCCGAAGCGGGCTTCCACGAAACGGGTGGCCTCCGCGATCAGCCCGCCCTCCTCCGCGGCCAGGTCCAGCGGGTCTTTCCAAGGTCGGGTGACCCCGGCCGCTTGCTCGGCTTGGGCACAGGCCAGCCGCAGGGCGAGTCGGCCGGACCGGTCGGCGGCCGCCTGCAGCCGCCGGAGGTCCTCGGTCCCCAGGGGCTGGGGGAGCAGGTTGAAATGACGGAGGAGGGCGTAGTCCCCGAGCGCCTCCTTGGCCGACGCGGCGCGGACCTGGGCCTCCAACGTCACCGCGAAGGGTTGGTAGAAAGGGTCCCCGAGGATGATGCCTTGCCAGCTCACCGACGGGGTGGCGAACCAGGCCGCCTCGCCGGCGCTCATCCCTTCCCGCAGTCCCTTGAGTAGGAGCTCCGGCCGGACCGTCAGCGACAGGTAGGGCTCGTAGACGTTGCCGAAGGTCAGGCCGGCGCCTTGTTCGACGAGCCAGGGTGCCCAGTTCGTCGCGGGGTTGTGCAACGACGCCGCGGAGAAGCTGTGCAGGTGGAGCGCGATCGCTCCCGGCGCCAGCCGCGTCGGCTTCTGTCCGAATTTACCGGTGGGCTTCTGGCTGTACCAACCGAGGTAGAAGGCCGGCGCATCGCCGCGGGCGGTCGGCGGGAATTGGTCCTTGGTCTCCTCGACGTCCGGCGGGAAGCCTAGCTCGCGCAAGGGAGCGAGGCACGCCCGGAACCAGTCATCGCCTTCCTGATAAGGTCCGCCGAGGTCCACGTAGGCACGTCCGCGTAGGCCCTGCGCCTCCGCCGCCCAGGCGCCGCGCAGGGCCGCGAGCACGGCCTCCGGCGAGGCCCCGTCGAGGCGGGCGGTACGGATCACGCCGTCGCCCCCGGCGTCGGCGCGCCCGAACCAAGGATTTGGTCGCGCCCCCTCGGGTTCGAGGTTTGGCAGGGCGAGCAGGGCTAGCTCGCTGTCGAGGCTCGCATGGTCGCCCTTCACCGGGTTGGCCGGGTTCAGGCCTTTGATGCCGGAAGGCGCCACCTTGAGCGGCACGCCGTGGACGAGCACGAGCCAGCGCAGGCGCGCGTCGCCGGTCGGGATGAAGCCGGACCGTCCCCGTGGATCGGCCGACTCCTCCTGTTTGCCCTCCAGCAGGCCGGCCGCCAGCAAGCGGGTGCGCAGCGGCCCGAGCACGCGCGTGGCGTAGTCCTGCCACTCCAAGGTCTCGGTCCGGCCGAGCGGCAGGGCGATCAGGTTCGCCGCGGGGATCCCGCGGTGGGTCATGAACGCGCGCGCGATCGCCAAGCCGGCGGGCTGGTCCGTGTTCACGAGCACGGCGGTGCGCGCGGGTTCCGGGCGGGCCGCGGCCAGCGTCGTCCAGCACGCCAGGAGCAGGGCGAGTCTTCCCATGCTCCGAGGCTAGCGTCGGCGGCTCCGGGCGGAAGCGCTAAATCGCCGGCTCACTTCGCGCGGAGCAGGCGGGCGTAGTCCGCGACGCCGTCGGCGATCGCCTGGGCCAGCTTCTGGCGGTAGGCGGCGTTCGCGATCTGCGCGCCCTCGACGCGGCTCGAGACGAAGCCGCCCTCGATGAGGATGCCGGGGCACGTCAGCGTGCGCAGCACGGCGAAGCGGGCCCGCCGGATTCCGCGGTCCTCGGCGCCCGTCTGGGCGAGGAGTTGGCGCTGCACGTGGAAGGCCAGCTGCAGGTTGAAGAGGTCGAACCGGTTCCCGGGTTCCGCCGTCAGGTCGGCCCGGCCCGCCGCCTTGTTCGTGGAATGCTGCCCGGTCGGCGTCAGGCAATAGGTCTCGATCCCCGCGCTCGTGGTGTCGCCCGCGGCGCCGCCGTTGTAGTGGAGACTCACGAAGAGGTCGGCCTTGGCTTTCGTCGCCATCGGCGCGCGGTCGTCGAGATCGATTGCCACGTCCTTGTCGCGCGTCAGCAGCACCTCGAAGCCGCGCTTCTCGAGTAGCAGCTTGAGTCGCAGGGCGGTGTCGAGCGTCGCGGCCTTCTCGGTGTAGTTCAGCGTGCCGTGCACCTTGCCCGGATCCTTGCCGCCATGCCCGGGGTCGAGCAGGATGCGCTGGGAACCGGGGCGCGCGGCGGGGAGGCGCCAGGCCAGCGGCACGATCACCTTGTCGTAGTCGATGCGGGTCACCGTGAGCTTGCCGCGCAACTGGCCGATCGGGTCGTCGAGGTAGACCTTCACGCCTTCGATCAGTAGGTAGTCTTTGTTGGGCTCGGCGACGAACGTCGGCAGCCCCTTGGCGCCGAAGCGTTCGGCCGCGGCCGGGTCGCCCGCGACGCGGGCCACCGGGGCGAGGCCGAGTTGCCGCAGGGAGTCGCCGAGGAAGATGTCGGGGATCGCGGCGGCGCCGAGGGCGGCCGCGGCGACGAGCAGGCAGGAGGCGAGCGCGACCAGTCGGCCCACGGCTTATTCCGCGTCGTTCTCGCCGTTGTCGAGCGCCGAGTCGTCCTCGCCGTCGTCCTCGCCGGGAGCGGCGTTGTGCACGAGCTTGCGCTTGTTCTGCTGGACCGGCGTCAGGCCGACCACGATGGCGCGACCGGTGCGCTTGGGCTCGTTGTCGCGCGTGCACATGTGCAGCAAGGCCGCGATGGCGCGGGTGATGGTCTCGAGGCCGATCTCCGGGTGCTCGAGCTCGCGGTAGCGGTACTGCAGGAGCAACTTCACCTTGTGGCCGTGGTAGAGGAAGTTCTCGGCGCGGCGGACCTTGATGAAGAGGTCGTGCGAATCGATGCGCGGGCGCAGCTTGATCTCCTTCACCTTGCTCGCGGTCTTCTGGTGCTTGTGTTTCTTGGCCTCCTCATAGAGGTACTTGCCGTACTCCATGAGTTTGCACACCGGCGGGACCGCCGCGGCGGCAATCTCGATGAGGTCGACGCCTTCCTCGCGGGCGAGCTCGAGGGCGCGGGAGATCGGCATGACGCCAAGCATCTCTCCCTTGGAATTGATCACGCGAATCTCCGTCGCGCGGATGTTCATGTTGCGCTTCGGCCCTTTGTCCTCCTTGCGGAAATCCCTGCGTTGCTGGTTGGACGAACTCGACGGTTTGGGTCGTTTATTGGGGCGATAGGGCGTAGCCATTAGGTATCTTGCGATCGGGTCTTCGGGATAAACTCCGCTTTAAGCGGCCTTGGTTCAAGCACCGATTGCACCCACCGCTCCGCCCGCGCGGCGCCTTACTTCAGCGCCGCGATTGTCGCCAACAGCTGCTGACCATGCGCCGCCGCCTCGACCTTCGGGACCAGACCGATCAGTTTCCCGTCGGCGCCGAAGAGGTAAGCCGCCCGGGCTGGTCCGAGGTACTTCTTCCCGTACATCGACTTCTCGACGATGCCATCGACCGCTTGGGCGAACTGGTCCTCCGGGTCGGACACCAGGACGAACTTGAAGCCATGCTTGGCGGCGTACTTCAGGTGGGAGGCGCAGGTGTCCCGGGAGAGGGCAATAATCTTAAACCCTTGCTTACCAATCACTTTCTCACTTTTTCCGAGTTCCGCCGCCTGTTTGTCGCAGGCCGAGGTGTTGTTGCGCATGTAGACGGAGACGATGGTCGGCCCATCGATCAGGTCGGAAAAGGGGAGGTTTTGGACCTTACCGTCGACTAGGGCGTCGACTTTGAAGCTGAGTTTCGGCTTTTTTCCTAGGGAAATCATGGTTTTAGAGGGGGGTGCGCGGTCGCTAAGGGAAGGGGCGGGGGCACGATGTCAAACTCGGGCCAGCAAAAGGTCCTCGAGGAAACCTGGGTGCCCCAGCCCTTTCCCCTTTACAAGTGCATCGGCTCAGCCTTTGTTCGGACCCTTTCCCGCCATGCAAAAGACCCGCAAGTCCATCTCCAAGCGCTTCAAGGTGACAGGCACCGGCAAAGTCATGCGCCGCTCCCCTAACTCCCGCCACTTGCTGAGCTCCAAGTCCCGCAAGCAGCGCCGTCGCGCCAACAAGTCCAAGCGCGTCGACTCCGGCTTCGAGAAGAAGATGCTGGCCTCGATGCCCTTCGCCTAAGCCGGCGATCCCGCTTTTGGCCGAACGGGTGTTCATTAAGGCGACCCCGAGGCCATCTAACCAAAACCAAAACCAAATACCAACATGCCTAGAGCAACCAATGGCCCGGCCACCAAGGCCCGAAAGAAGCGCG
>CAIRWP010000114.1 GCA_903882335.1 uncultured Opitutia bacterium
CAGCCCTCCTTACCGCCTCTTCAACCCAATCAGGAACTCCTTATTCCCCTCCCCGCCTTCGATGGGGGATGGGATGACGCCGAGGACGGTGGCCCCGGGCAGGCCGGCGCCGGTGGCGGTCAAAGCCTCGACGACGCGCGTGTGGATGGCGGGGTCCTTGATGATCCCGCGGCCCTTGTCGGCCTCGGCCTTGGTGGCCTCGAACTGCGGCTTGATGAGCGCGACGAGGTGGCCGCCCTGCCCTACCCGCTGCCAGGCGACCGGTAGGATGAGGTTCAGCGAGATGAACGATAGATCCATCACGACGATACCGTAGTCGGCATGGGGGAGTTCGACGGCGTTGAGTTCGCGGGCGTTGAACTTCTCGAAGTTGCGGACGCGGGCATCCGCGCGGAGCTTGGCGTGCAGCTGGGCGGTGCCGACGTCGACACAGGTCATGTCGGCGACGCCGCGTTGCAGGAGGCAGTCGGTGAAACCGCCGGTCGAGGCGCCGACGTCGAGGCCGTGGAGGCCGGCGACGGGGATGGCGAAATGGTCGAGCGCCGCGGTCAGCTTCTCGCCGCCGCGGGAAACGAAGCGGGGTGGTTGCTCGACGATGAGGACGGCATCCTCGGGGAAGGATTGCGAAGCCTTCTGCACGACGCTGTCGGGGCCGGAGCGGACCTTGCCACCGAGGATCAGGGCCTGGGCCATCGACCGGGAGGGCGCGAGGCCGAGCTTCACGAGGAGCTCGTCGGCGCGGATTCTGCCGGGCTTGGCGGCCATGGCCTCAGTCGAGGAAACCGGTCAGCGGCGAAGTCGGCTGCGCGGTGACGGAACCGGCGCCCAGGCCGGCCTCGCGGGCGGCGCGACCGGCTTCGACGGCGAGGCGGAACGCGCGGGCCATCGCGAGCGGATCGCCGGAGGAGGCGATGGCGGTGTTCACGAGCACGGCGTCGGCGCCCAACTCCAGGGCCTCGGCGGCGTGCGACGGCGCGCCGATCCCGGCGTCGACGATCACGGGCACGCGGGCCTGCTCGATGATGATGCGGAGGAAATCGCGCGACAGCAGGCCGCGGTTGGAACCGATGGGCGCGCCGAGCGGCATGACCGCGGCGGCGCCGACCTCCTCGAGGCGCTTGGCCAGCACGGGGTCGGCATGAATGTACGGCAGGACGGTGAAACCCTTCTTCACCAGTTCACGGCAGGCCTCGAGGGTCTCGACCGGGTCGGGCATCAGGTACTTCGGGTCCGGGTGGATCTCGAGCTTGATCCAAGAAGTCTGCAGCGCCTCGCGGGCGAGCTCGGCGGCGAAAATCGCCTCCTTGGCGGTGCGGACCCCGGAGGTGTTCGGCAGGATCAGGTGCCTGGAGCGGTCGAGCGCGGACAGGATACCGTCGTCGGCCGCGTCGAAGCGCACGCGCTTGATGGCCATCGTGACGACCTCAGCGCCGGAGGCGTCCAGCACGGCGCGCAGCTGGGCCGCGGAGGCGTACTTACCCGTGCCCGTGAGGAGGCGCGAGGCGAAGGTGCGGTCGGCGATGCGGAGGGAGGCCATCGGAAGGCACACAATCCCAGACCCGGCGGGCTTGTCCAGCCCACGCGCACGAAACTAGTCCCCGACCGCCGCGACGAGGGCGCGGGCCGCGGCCTCCGGGTCGGCCGCCAGGGCGATGGCCCCGCTGACCGCGATGCCGTAGGCACCGAGGGCCCGCAACGCGGGGAAGTCCGCCGCCGCCACACCGCCGATGGCGAACGCCGGGCGCGGGGCGGCCGCGGCGATCAAGGCCGCGAGCGAGTCCGCCGAGTGCACCGGGGCGAGCTTCACCTTGCTGGTCGTGGGACGGAACGGACCGACGCCCACGTAGTCGATGCGGGTCGCGCCGAGGCGGGCGAGGTGCGCAGGGAAATTCAAGGTGGCGCCGACGATCGCCGCTTCGCCCAGTTCGCGGCGCGCCTCGGCGGGCGTCGCGTCCTCGGGGCCGAGGTGGACGCCGTTGGCGCCGGCGAGCCGGGCCACGCGCGGGGAATCGTTGATGACGCAGGTGGCGCCGTGCTCACGGCAGAGCGCGACGACTGTGCGGGCGAGCGCGACCCACTCGTCCTCAGTCCGGCCCTTGGCGCGGACCTGGATCCAGCGGACGCCGCCGCGCAGGGCGGCGCGGGCTTGCTCCGGATGCGAGAGCGGCGCGGCGTCCAGCGTCAGGAACTGCAGGCGCGGCGTCACGGCGCAGGACTCAGTACTTGCGGAGAAGCGGGCGCGGGGTCTTGGACCAGGCGCGCTCGATCTCGAGGAAGGCCTTCACCGGATTCTCCGCGCCCCAGACTTCGCCGAGGAACGCGATACCGTCGAAACCGAGTTCGCGGGCCTGCGGCGCGGTCTGCGCGGTGACGCCGCCGAGGGCGTAGACGGGGCACCCACCCTGCGCGCGCCAATGGCTGCGGATCGCGGCGAGCTCGAGCACGGTGCGCTGCGGCTGGTAGCCGGATTTGGACACGGAAGGGAACAGCGGGCTCAGCAACGCGTAGGCACAGGGACCGGCCGTCTGCTGCAGCTCGTCGTAGGAGTGACAGGAACAGCTGAGGGCGAGTTCCTTGGGCCAGGCACGGTGGCGACGCTCGCCGGCGCGCAGGTGCACGCCGCCGAGGGGCCGGGCAAGCGCGAGTTCCGGGCGGCCGTGCAGGACGATCCGCGACCAGTAGGCCTTGGGCAGCGCATCGATGAACTCGAGGTGCTGGGCGTCGGTCCAGTCGTACTCGCGGAGATGGAAGCGCGCAAGGCCGGCATCGAGCAGCGCCCGCGTGGTCTTGAGCATGGCGCGGCCTTCGACGTACTTGCCGTTGGGGCTGATGAGCACGAGGTTGGCCGGGGCGGGAGCCTCGGGTTTCGACGCGAAGAGTTCCTTGACGAAGCGGAGCATAGGTTCAGCCGCCTTGGGCGGCGCGGATGACGAGGACCTGGGCGCCCTCGGAAAGCGGTTGTTCGGACCAGCGCGAACGCGGGACGACCTGGCCATCGACGGCGGCAGCGACGGCGGGCTCCTGCGCGACACCCAGCTCTTGGAGGAGGGCGGCGAGGTGGGCGGCGGCGGTTTCCCGGGGCTCGTCGTTGACGTGGACGCGCATGCGTGGAGACAACGTGCCCCCGCCCGGGGCGGGTGGCAAGCGGAGGTTTGGGGTTGCGGGCGAACAAGGGAGGCTTTCCCTCGGTGGCATGAGCCCCCTCCGCCTCCTCTGCCTCTGCGCCCTCGCCGCGACGGCCTGCACCGGCCAGACCGCGGCCGACAAGCCCGCCGCCCAGCCGGCCCCTTCTCCCATGAAAGAAACCACCGAAGCCGCGCCCAACGTCATCATCCACACGAACTACGGCGACATGACCGTCGAGTTCTGGCCCGACGTGGCCCCCAAGACCGTCGCCAACTTCCTGAAGCTCTCCCGCGAGGGCTACTACACCGGGACGGCGTTCCACCGCATCATCAAGGGCTTCATGATCCAGGGCGGCTGCCCGAACTCCAAGGTCGGCGCCCGCGGCGTCGCCGGCACCGGCAGCCCCGGCTACCAGATCAAGGCCGAGTTCAACAACCGCGCCCACGTGCGCGGCGTGCTCTCGATGGCCCGCTCGGCCGACCCGGACAGCGCCGGCAGCCAGTTCTTCATCTGCCACGGCAACGCCGACTTCCTGAATAACAAGTACACCGCCTTCGGCAAGCTGGTCTCCGGCCAGGACGTGCTCGACAAGATCGCCGCCATCCCGTGCGTCGGCCAGGAGCGCTCCACCCCGACCGAGCGCGTCGAAATCAAGTCCGTCGAGATCGTGGGCGAAGCCCCGGCGAAGGACGCGAAGGCCAAGTAAGCGGCCCGACGGGCCCAAAAGAAAGCCGCCCCGGTCGGGGCGGCTTTTTCATGCCCGGGCGGTGCGGGTGCTCAGGGCGTCAGCAGGCCGCGATCCTTCATCCAGGCGACGAGGACGTTGGTCCACTCCTTCGCGGCGAGGCAGCGGTCGGAGGCGCCCCAGCCGTGGCCGCCCTTGGACCAGACGTGGACCTCGGCGCTGCCACCGAGCGACTTGAGTTTGGCGGCGAGGGCCATCGAGCCTTCGGCCGGGTAAGGGTCGTCGGCGCTGTGCGCGAAGAACGCCGGCACCGGCTTGGGGCCCTTCGGCGGGACGACGCCGTCGGGGCCTTCGCGCAGCACGCTGTCAGGCTTGTCCTTCTCGAAGAGGTAGGCCGGGTAGACCATCACGGCGAAATCCGGACGGGGCGCCTCGGCGGCGGCGGGGGAGTAGGCCACGCGGGCCGCGAGGTTGCCGCCGGCGGAGAAACCAAGGATGCCGATCTTCTTCGGGTCAGCGTTCCACTCGGCCGCACGCTCGCGGACCAGGCGTAGGGTCTCGCGGGCGTCCAGCACCGGGACGACCCAGGGTTGGTCGTTGCTGCGGCGCGGGACGCGGTAGCGGAGCACCACGGCGCCGACGCCCTGGGCGTTAAGGCGGCGGGCCACTTCGGCGCCCTCATGCTCCTCGGCGAGGATGCCGTAGCCACCGCCGGGGCAGACGATGATGAGCGGGGCGTTCGGCTTGGCCGCGGGCCAGACGAGGAACTCGGGGATCAGCACGTCGGTGCGGTGGCCGTTCTTGTTCAGGATGCCCTTCGGATCCTGACCGGGCTTGGGCGCGAGCGTCTCCGCGGGCGGGGCGTCCTTCCAGACGGGCAGCGGCGACAACGGTTCGGCCAGGAGGAGGGCCGGCAGGAACAGGCAGGCGAGGAGCGTGGTTTTCATTCGTGGCGAAGGGCTTCGATGGGGTCGAGTCGGGCGGCGCGCAGCGCGGGGTAGACGCCGGCGACGAGGCCGATCACGACCGAGAAGGCGAGGCCTTGGGCCATGATCGCCCAGTCCAAGGTCGCGACCGCGCCGGTCGGAAGGGCTTGCGTGAGGATATAGTTCATCACGCCGACGATGCCGGTCGAGACCAGCAGGCCGAGGAGGCCGCCCACCACCGAGACGACCGCGGCCTCGGCGAGGAACTGCAGGAACAGGTCGGAGCCGCGCGCGCCGACGGCCTTGCGCACCCCGATCTCCCGGATGCGCTCGTTGATGGACGCGAGCATCACGTTCATGATGCCGATCCCGCCGACGAAGAGCGAGATCCCCGCGACCCCGCCGAGGGATAGCTTGAAGGCGACCTCCGTCTTGCGGAAGTCCTCCAGCGTCTGCTCGTTCGTGGTGATGGAGAAGTCGCGCAGCCCCTTGTGCGCGGCGAGCAGGGTGCGCTCGGTCTGCTCGACGGCGTCGCGGAGCTGGTCCGGGTCGGCGATGCGCAGGCCCAGCCCGCTCAGGCGATCGTTGCCGTTGAACTTGGTCAGGGCGGTGCTCACCGGAATGAAGACCCCGCTGTTGCGCCAGCGCCAGGAGCCGCCCGAACCGCGCGAGCTGGCGGAGCGGATCTGCATGCCCGAGCCCTCGATGTTATTGAGGATACCGATGACCGTGAACCGCCGGCCGCGGACCTTGACCACCTGGCCGACGGGGTCGACGTTGGGGGGGAACAGGTCCGGCACCACGGCGGAACCGAGCACGATCACGTCGTTGAGGTTGAGCACGTCGAGGTCGCTGATGAAGCGGCCCTGGCCGGGGTCGACCCAGCGCTTGGCCACGGGCAGGTAGTCCGCCGTGACGCCGTTGACGTAGGTGCTGGTCTCGCGTCCGTCGAAGGCGAGCTTCTCGAACCCCACGCGGGCCTCGGGGGAGATGTTGCGCACCAGGGGGACGGTCCGGCGGAGGCGGTCGACGTCGCGCATCGTGATGCCCTCGGAAAGCTCGGCGAGGTGCTCCTGCTCCTTCGGGAGCGGCTGCTTGTCGACGGTGATCTTCTCGATCCCGCCCATGGCGTCGACGAACTGGCGGAAGTTGCCGACCATGCCCTGCACGACGGTCACCATCGCGACGAGCGAGGCGACGCCGAGGATGATGCCCGACATCGAGAGCAGGGAGCGGATCTTGTTCGCGCGGAGTTCGCGCAGGCCGTTCACGACCGCGGGGCGGAGCCGTTCGAGGAAGTTCATCGTTGGCGGTCCTCCTGGACGAGCCCGGCCCGCATCGTGATCACCCGGCGCGCCCGTTCGGCGACCGAGAGGTCATGGGTGACGAGCACGACCGTGATGCCTTCCTGGATGAGCGACCCGAGGAGGTCGAGCACGAGGTCCACGTTGCGGACGTCGAGGTTGCCCGTGGGTTCGTCCGCGAAGATGATGGCGGGCGAGCCGACGATGGCCCGGGCGATCGCCACGCGCTGGCGTTCGCCGCCGGACAGCTGGCCGGGGCGATGGTCGAGCCGATGCGACATCCCGACGCGCTCCAGGGCGACGCGCGCCGCCGCGGCGGCGGCCTCGGCATCGGGGCGCTCACGGTACAACAAGGGTAAGGCGACGTTCTCGAGCACGGTGAGACGCGGGAGCAGGTTGAAGGACTGGAAGACGAAACCGACGCGGTTGGAGCGGTACCAGGCGCGGCGGTCCGCGCCGAGCCGCGCGACTTCCTCGCCCTCGAAGACGATGCTGCCTTCACTCGGCGTATCCATGAAGCCGAGGATGTGCATCAAGGTGGACTTGCCGGAGCCAGAGGGACCGAGGATGGCGACGAATTCGCCCGCGGCAAAGTCGAGGTCGACCCCGGCGAGGGCATGGACGTTCTCATCGCCCATACGGTACGTCTTGCGGAGCCCGCGGATGGAGATGAGCGACGTCATCTAGCGGACCAGGGAGGGCCGGACCAGGCTGACGACGGCGCCGGGCTCGATGCCTTCGCGCACCTGGGACCAACCCGCGTCGCTCAGGCCGAGGCGGACCTTGCGGGGCTCCCACTCGCCATCCGCCCCGCGGACGTAGACCAGCCGGTCGGCGCCCTCGACGAAGACCGCGGAGACGGGCACCGCCACGCAGCCTTTCACGCTGTCGACGGTGACCGTGATGTTCGCGCTGATGCCGGGGCGGACGCCGTCGCCGGCGGGGAAGGAGACCTGGGTCGGGAAGACGCGCAGGTCGGGCACCTTGAGGTCGGCGGTACCGAAGGGCGTCATGAAGCTGATCTTGCCGGCCTTGCGCAGCCCGGGGATCGAGTCGAACGTGACCAAGGCATCCTTGCCGAGCTCGACGCGGGTGGCGGCGAACTCGTTCAGGTTGACGTCGACGCGCAGCACGGAGGTGTCGGAGACCGTCATCAGGGGCGTCCCGTTGTTGATCGACTGGGCGCCGATGACGATCTGGCCGACGAGCACGGTGCAGTCGGAAATCTGGCCGTCGTGCGGGGCGCGGATGATCGTGCGACGCACCATCTCGACGGCGGTGTCGAGCTTGGCCTGGGCGATATCGCGCTGCAGCTTGGCGACGTCGTACGCGGTGCGATGGTCGAGGACCTCGCGTTCCGAGACGAACCCTTCCTTCACGAGCACCTCGACGCGGCGCAGGTCGCGCTCGAGCCGCTCCAACGTGAGGATCTGTAGCTGGAGCGTCCGGCGGGCCTGTTCTTCGTCGGCATTGGCCAGGACGGGATCAAGCTCGACCAGAATCTGGTCCTTCTTGACCATGTCCCCGGTCTGGACGTTGAGCTTCAGGATCGGGCCGCTGACCTGGGCGCGGATACTGCTGAAGATGACGGCGCGGACGAAACCGGCGGCCTCGACGGTCTCCTTGATATCGCGGCGCTCCGCGCGGGCCTCGGAAATCCCCATGGCCGTACGCGCCTTGGGCTTGCGGTCGGGCCAAAACGCGAAGGCGAGCCCGCCGACGAGCGCGATCAGGATCAAGGGCTTGAGAAATTTCATGGGGTTTCGGGCAAGGGAGGCAAAGCGTCGAGGGAGCCCAGGCCGTCGCCGGCCTTGGCCTCCACGGTCTCCATGGCAAAGCCATGGGCGGGCAAGATGGAGCCGTCGAGCCGGGCGGCGCGCACGCCGGCGGCGCGATGATCGAGGACCGCCTGCAACCAGCCCAGCTGGGCGGCGTCCAGGGCGGCCTGCGCCTGGAGCACGCGCGGCAGGTCCGACTGCCCCGCCTGGTAGCGGGCGCGCTCGCCTTCGTTCGACTTGCGTTGGAGACCGAGGGCTGAGGTCGCGGCGACGACGCGGGCCCGGGCGGCCTCGAGATCGCGCCAGACGGCGCGGGCGGTGAACACCAGGGACTGACGGACGTCCGCGAGGCGCAGTTCCGCCTGACGCTTCGCGCGGGTGGCGACGCGCAGGTTGGCGGCGTTCTCGCGGGCGCCGAGCGGGATCCGGTAGGCGAGCGAGACCGAGTTGCTCCACCCGCCACGGTTGCGGTAATTATCGAAACCGCCGCCCAGGCCGAGCGCGGGGTCGCCGAAGCTGGCACCGGACAAGGTGAGGTCCAGGCGCGCCTGGTCGTTCTGGTCGGCCTGCTCTAGGTTCGCCTCCGCCTGGGCGAGCTGGGCCAGCTGGATCGCCGTGGCGAAATCGAAGGAGGCGACGGTGCGGACCCACGGCGCGAAGTCACCGACGGCTGGCGTCGTCGCAGGGACGAGCGGTGGGACCGCAATCGCGACCTGCACGTCCTCGACGGTGCCCCGCCCGAGCAGGCGACGCAGGGCCATCTCCGCTCCATCGACCGACTGGGTCGCCGTCAGCACGGCGACGCGCTGACCGGCGACCTCAGCCTCGGCCTGGAGCTCGTCGAGGATGGTGGCGTCGCCCAGCGAACGGCGGGCGCGAATCTGCGCGAGCAACGATTCGGCGGAACGCAGGCTCGTCTCGCGGAGCGCCACCAACGTGCGGGCGCCCGCGAGCGTCCAGTAGGCGACCTCGGTGTCACGGATCAGGTCGAGGGCCGCGGCGCGCAGGGCGAGCCGGCCGCGGAGCGCAGTCTGGCGGGCGCCGATGAGGGTGGTGAGGTTGACGCGCCCCCAGCCGCCGGCCAGCAACGGCTGGACGTAGGTGATGCTGGTGCCGAGGTCGTAACGGGAAGGACTGCCCGGGAAGGCGGGCTCATCCCACTGGCGGGTGACGCCGGCGCCCACGGTGAGTCGTCCGCCCCAGGTGAACTTGCGCGTCAGGCTCAGGTCGGAGTCGAACCCGCCAGCGGCGGGCGAGCCCGCGGCGCGCGAGGCGGGGTCGGCCGAACGGCGCAAGCCATTCGTCCAACCGAGGGCCGTATCGAACTCGGCGTCGGCGATGATGACGACGTCCTGGGCGTTGCCGGCGTCCAGGCGGTTGACCGCCAGGCCGAGGTTATGGCTCAGCGCGCGGTCGATGGCCTGATCGAGCGGCAGGACCCGGTCGACCGCGAAGGTCACCGCCGGGAGCCGTGCCAACGACTCAACCTCACCGCGGAGCAGGGCCGCGGAAGCGAGGAAGAGGGCGGGCAGCAGACGACGCATGCTGAGGGGTAGGTAAAGCGTATGAGGGGTTTTGTTCCCCCCGACAAGCAAGACGGCGCACCTCGCGGTGCGCCGTAGGGGCACGAACTCGGGCGGGGTTTACTTGAACTCGACCAGTTCGACCTCGAACTCGAGGACGGACTCGCCGGGGATGGGGCCTTGGCCTTCCTTGCCGTAGCCGAGGGCGGCCGGGGCGTAGATGAGGATCTTACCGCCCTTGCCGATCTTCTGCACGCCTTCGGTCCAGGCCGGGATGACCTGGCCCAAGCCGAACTCGGCGGGCTCGTTGCCGCGGTTGGCGGTGGAGTCGAAGACCTTGCCGTCGACGAGCTTGCCGGTGTAGCGGCACTTGACCGTGCTGGTGGCGACGGGCTTCGGGTCGGTGCCCGGGGTGACGATCTTGTAACGGAGGCCGGAGGGGCTCTTCACGACATCCTTGTCGGCGTCGACCTTGGCGAGGAAGGCCTCGTTCTGGGTGGCCCAGCGCTTGGACTTGCCCGCGACGCGCTCGGCGAAGAACTTCTCGGCGCCGGCGATCAGGGCGTCGTCCGGCTTCACCTTGGGCTGCTCGCCCTTGACCGCGGCGCGCATGCCGGCGATCACCTGGTCGAGTTCCTCATCGGAGAGTTCGAGCTGGGAGGTGATCTGCGGCAGGGGCGTCTGGCCGGCGAGGAAGAATCCCTGCAGGTAGAAGGCCTGTTTCTGTTGTTCGGGGGTGAGCATCTTGGGTTGGGCGGCGGGAGAAGGGACGGCGGCCGGGGTGGCCGGCTTCGCCTCGTCGGCGGCATGGAGGGACGCGACGGCGACAGCCAGCGCGGCGAGGACGGGGTATTTCATGGGAAGAAGAAATGTATCGGAATCAAACCCGAGGGGGAAGCACCTTTGCGTGCTCCTGGAGGGAACTGACGGTGAGGGGGTGCTCCTTGAGGGAGCGGATGCCCAGGACCGCGGCGCGGGCCGCGTTCATCGTGGAGGCCATGTAGACGCCCCGGAGCACGGCCTCGGACCGCATGGCGTTCTCGTCCTTGCGGGGGAGCATGCCGGCGGCGGTGTTCACGATCATCTGGAGCTGGCCGTTCTTGAGGAGGTCGAGCACGTTGGGACGGGCGCCCTCCGAGATCTTACCAAGCTTGGTGACCTTGACGCCGGCGGCCTCGATGGCCGCGGCCGTGCCGCTCGTGGAGTAGATGCTGAAGCCGAGCGAGGCCAGGTCGCGGGCGACGGCGACGGCGCCATCCTTATCGCGGTCCTTGACCGAGAGGAAGGCGTTGCCGGCGACGGGGAGCGCGGGCTGCGCGGCCATCTGCGCCTTGGCGTAGGCCATGCCGAGGTCGTCATCGCAACCCATCACCTCGCCGGTGGAACGCATCTCGGGCGAGAGCGCGACCGGGGCGCCGGGGAAACGGCTGAACGGGAAGACGGACTCCTTGACGGACCAATAGGGCGGACGGATCTCGCGGGTGAAGCCGAGGTCCTTGAGCTTGGCGCCGAGCATGCAGAGCGAAGCGAGCTTCGCGAGCGGCACGCCGATGGCCTTCGACACGAACGGGATCGTGCGCGAG
>CAIRWP010000115.1 GCA_903882335.1 uncultured Opitutia bacterium
AAAGGTCGGAGCGAAGCGGGCTCATGGGGCGTCGAGACGGAAGACGACGACGGACAGGCCGGGCAGGCGGACCTCAATCGAGCAAGGCCGGCCCTGGCAGGGGATGCGCTCGGCCTGGACGCCGCCGAGGTTGCCCAACCCTTGTCCGCCGTAGTGCCGGGAATCGGTGTTGATGGCCTCCTCCCAGCGACCGGGCCAAGGTACGCCGAGGCGGTAAGTCCGCTCGACGGGCGTGAAGTTGCCGGCGACAATCCAGGCGCGACCGTGCGCGCGGCGCTCGAAGGCGACCACGCTCTGGGCGCCGTCGTCCGTCACCAACCATTCGAAGCTCTCCGGGCGGAGCTCGTTCTCGGCGAGGGAGGCGTCGCCCACGTAGAGCCGGTTGAGGTCGGCCACGAGCCGCTGCACGCCCGCGTGGAGCGGGTACTCGAGCAGATGCCAGTCGAGGGAGGCGTCGTACTTCCACTCGGCGAACTGGCCGAACTCGCAGCCCATGAAGAGGGTCTTCTTGCCCGGCCACGTCCACTGCAAGGCCAGCAGCGAGCGGAGGTTGGCGGCCTTGGTGACGTCATCCGCGCCGCTCATCTTGCCGATGAGCGATCCCTTGCCGTGCACGACCTCGTCATGGGAGAAGGATTGGACGAAGGCCTCGCTCCACTGGTAAAGCATCCCGAAGGTGAGCTTGTCGTGGTGGAACTTGCGGAACAACGGATCCTGCCGGAAGTAGTCCAGGCAGTCGTGCATCCAGCCCATGTTCCACTTGAGGTCGAAGCCCAGGCCGCCGGCGGAGACCTCCTTCGTCACCCCGGGGAACGAGGTCGACTCCTCGGCGATCATCGCGACGCCGGGGTGGTAGAGATGGACGAGCGCGTTGACCTGCCGGAGGAATTCGATCGCTTCGATGTTCTCCCGCCCGCCGTGGCGGTTCGGGATCCATTCGCCCGCCTTGCGCGAGTAGTCGAGGTAGAGCATCGAGGCCACGGCGTCGACCCGCAGGCCGTCGACATGGAAACGCTCGAGCCAGGAGAGCGCGGAGCCGACGAGGAAGCCGCGCACTTCGTGCCGGCCGTAATTGAAGATGAGGGTCCCCCAGTCCTGGTGCTCGCCCAGGCGCGGGTCGGCGTGCTCGTACAGGTGGGTGCCGTCGAAGCGGGCCAGGGCGAAGAAGTCGCGCGGGAAGTGCGCCGGCACCCAGTCGACGATGACGCCGATCCCCGCGCGGTGCAGGGTGTCGACCATCGTCATGAAATCGAGGGGCGAGCCGAACCGATGGGTCGGCGCGTAGAAGCCGGTGACCTGATAGCCCCAGGAGCCATCGAAAGGATGCTCCGACGGAGGCATCAGCTCCACATGCGTGAAACCCAGCTCCACGCAGTAGGCGGCCAGCTGCTCACCGAGTTCACGGTAACCGAGGACGCGACCGCCCTCCTCGGGAACGCGGCGCCAGGAGGCCAGGTGCACCTCATAGACCGACACGGGGCGCGTCCGCGGGTCGCGGCGACGCCGGGCCTCCATCCAGAGGGCGTCGTTCCAGACGAAGCCGGAGAGGTCGCAGACGATGGCGGCGTGGTTGGGCGACGGCTCGAAGTGGAGGCCGTAGGGATCCGTCTTGAGGAACGGAGTCCGGTCGTGCGGCCCGACGAGCTCGAACTTGTAACGGGCGCCGACGGCGAGGCCGGGCACGAAAATTTCCCAGATGCCGGAAGCCCCCAGGGCGCGCATCGGGTGGGCGCGGCCGTTCCATAGGTTGAAATCGCCGACCACGGACACGCGGCGCGCCGAGGGCGCCCAGACGGCGAAGGAGACGCCGGCGACCCCGTCCAACGTCCGGAGTTGCGAGCCGAGCTTGTGGTAAACCCGATGATCGTCGCCCTTGCCCAGCAGGAACAGGTCGTCCTCCGAGATCGTCGGCCAGAAGCGGTACGGGTCTTCCAACTCCCGCGTCGTGCCGTCGTCGTAGGTCGCGTGGAGCCGGTAACGTGACGTCTCGCGCCCGGGGAGCACCCGCTCGAAAAGCCCGACGGCGTGGAGCCGCTCCATCGGGAAGGCCGCGCCCGTCGTGAGTTCCCGGACCTCCACCGCGGTGGCGCCGGGCAGAAGACAACGGACCACGCAACCCCCGTCCCCGAGGGGATGGAGGCCGAGGAAGCGGTGCGGGCAGGTCTCCGTCGCGTCCACCAGGGCGGTCAACTCGGCGGGACTCAGTCGCATGGTTGGACAATCCACGGGGGGCGAGGCTCGGCAAGCGCTCATTGCCCGAAAAACCTTGAGGGAAGGCCTCAGCCGACAAGTCTGGGCGTGATGCCTGGTCGTCGTTTCTGGATTCTCGCCGCAAGCGTCGGCCTCGCCTGCGCGGCCGTCGCCGCGGAACCGGGCGACGTCGCGCCCAAGCGCCCCGGCGTGCAGCCCAACATCGGGGGCGACAGCTTCTACTCCGAGGAAGGCGGCAAGGTGATCGTCGCGGTCAAGGGCATGGTGGAGGTGAACGGCGCGACGCTCTCGGCGGACCTCGTCAAGATCGACCAGCGGACGGGCTTGATCGTCGCCCGCGGCAACTTCGTGTACGCGACCGCGAACCTGCGCATCTTCGGCGAGGAGGCCACGCTCGACCCGCGGACCGACACCGTGGTCGCTCGGCAGGTCCGCTTCGGCCGCAGCCCGATGTTCTTCACGGCCGAAGAGCTCCGCATGGTCCGCGGCGATAAGACCATGACCGGCGTCCGGATGTGGCGCAACGAACCCGACCCGCAGGGCATGAGCCTGGCCATCAGCCAGATCGCCTACACCGAGAAGGACGACTGGCTCTCGATGCGGAAGGTGCGGCCGACCGTCGCGGGCATCCCTTTCTTCTATCTCCCCGGTTACGGTCAGCAGGGGAACCGCGACCTGCCCTACGAACTGTTCCTCGGGATGGGCAACGCCCCGCTCAAGGGCTTCTTCGTCCGCTCGACCGTGCTGATGCGCCAGACGCCCTCGTTCTGGGTGGGCG
>CAIRWP010000116.1 GCA_903882335.1 uncultured Opitutia bacterium
GTCCTCGAAGCGGTCCGCCTCCTCAAGGGCGAAGGCCCCGAGGACCTGCAGGACCTCGTGCTCAAGCTGGGCATGGAAGTCGTGCGCCTCGCCGGCGTCGCCGGTTCGACCCTTTCCGCCAAGCAGACCGTCGAGAAGCACCTCAAGGACGGTTCCGCCCTTGAGAAGTTCAAGGCCATGGTCCGCGCTCAGGGCGGCAAGACCGACTGGATCGACGACCCCTCGAAGTTCCCGAAGGCCAAGTTCATCCGCAAGCTGCCCGCCCCGAAGCGCGGCTACGTCCACACCATCGACGCCGGCAAGATCGCCCAGGGCGTCCGCCTGCTCGCCACGCTCAAGGACGGCACGCTCGACCCCGCGGTCGGCGTCACCGAGATCCGCAAGGTCGGCACGCAGGTCAAGCAGGGTGAGCCCCTGATCATGATCCATTACAACGACGAGGCCAAGGTCGACGCCGCGTTGCCTTACTTCCGCGACGCCTACCGCCTCGCGCCGAAGCGCCCGAACATGCCGCCGCTCGTCGTCGAGCGCGTGGCCTGAATCGCCCGCCAGGAAAGAAGCAGAGCCGCGGAGCAATCCGCGGCTCTTTCGTTTTCAGCCTTCGCCTTTCGGGCGCCTATCGGTCCCGCCGGGACCTTCTCTCATCGGGTTGCGGAAGGGCTTGCGACGACCTGGCTGCCTTGGCGTCGATGGCGCAGCAGCCAAGCGTAGAGTTCCGGCTCGCTCAGGTTGCCGGCGATCCCGTGGCCCTGCCCTGTCAGCATCGTCAGCCGGACCTGTTTGGCTCCGGCGGACTTGAGCAAGGCGTGCATGCGTTCCGAACGCTCGGCCGGCACGACGTCATCCCGGTCGCCGTGGACGATCCAGATCGGCAGCGGCGCGAGCCGCTGGGCCCACCCGGAGAGGTCGGGCGAAACGGCCTTAGGGCCGCCGAAGCCAAGCCCCCCGGCATGCGGGGCCAGTCCGGCGAAGCGCTCGGGCTGGGTGGAGCCCCAGAGCCAGGTGCCGAAGCCGCCCATGCTGTAACCGATGAGGTAGACACGCGACTTATCGAACGGCTGTTCCTTCTCCAGCTGCACGAAGAGGGCTTCCAGATCCTCAGGCTGCCATTCGCCTTTCTTGCCTGACTTGTCCGGGGCGCACTGCGGCACGAGGATCAGGAAGGGCTGTTCGGTTTGCCGGCTGAAGTACCGGATAGGCGGTGCCGATTTCAGCGGGGTTAGGTCGGTGCCTCGTTCGCCGGCTCCGTGCAGGAAGATGAGCAGCGGCGTCTTGTCGGTCGCCTTGGCGGCGGCCGGGGTGGCGACGACGTATTCGGGATTGAGGAACTTGGTCGTGGCTGCCGTGGCGTCGGGTAGGCGCCGCACCTCGATCTTCATCGGCCCGGCCACGGCACCTGCAGACATGCATCCGAGAACCGCCAGCGCGTGGACGTAGGGGGAGAACTTTGCGACCATGGCGGGAAAATGGCTTCGTGGCTGCGACGATTCGGCGTTCAGCGACCCAGCGTCGTCTTCAGGAACTGCTCCAGCTGCAACCAGGAGTCGCGGTCGGCGTCCGCGTTGTAGGCGGCGCCTTTGGCGTTGTCGGAGCCGGCTTCCTTGTGCGTGAAACTGTGGACCGCGCCCGGATACTTCACGAGTTTGTAGTCCACGCCGGCGGCCTTCATCTCGGCCTCGAAGGCGGCGACATCCTTGGCGGGCACGAAAGGATCGTCGGCACCGTGGAGCGCGAGGACCTGGGCCTTGATGTTCTTCCCGTCGCCGGGGTTAGGGGAGTCGAGACCGCCATGGAAACTGACGACACCCTTGAGGGCGGCCCCGCTGCGGGCGAGCTCGAGCACGGTCGTGCCGCCGAAGCAGTAGCCGGTCGCGGCGAGTTTGGAGGCGTCGGTGCGGGCATCGCGGCTCAGGACGCCGAGCGCGGCGTTGACGCGGCTACGGAGCAATGGGCGGTTGCCCTTGTACTTGCCGGCTTCCTTGCCGGCCGCGGGAGGCTGCGGACGCACGCCCTTCCCGTAGATGTCGGCGACGAGCACGTTGTAGCCGAGGGCGGCAAGTTTGCGGGCGGCGGCCTTCTCGTGGTCGCTGATGCCGGTCCACTGGTGGACGACGAGCACGCCCGGCCGCGGGCCGGTCACGGCGTCGTCATAGGCCTGCCAGCCTTCGCAGACGACGTCCCCGGACTGGTATTCCAGGGGCTTCTCGATGATCGCCGCAGAGAGGGTGCTGACGACGGCGAAGAAGGCGGGCAGGAGGGCTTTCATGCCTGCGAAACTAGGCAGGCGGTCCGACGGCGCAAGCGCCGACGGCCTCAGGCCAGGCCGCGCTTGGTCGCCGCGGCGAAACCGACGAAGGCTTGGACGACGCGCCCGGCGGCCTCGGGGAGCGCCCGGGCTTTCTCCAGTGCCTGCGAGGCGTTGAGGCCTTCGCGGTAGAAGAGGCGATGCAGCGTCTTGGCGGTCGCGACCTCGTCGGGCGTGAAGCCCGCGCGGCTCAGGCCGACGACGTTGATCATCTTGGTCTCGCACGGGTTGCCGTCGGCGATGACGAAGGGCGGGACGTCCTGGACGCACTTGGAGCAGGCGGCGACCATGGCGTGGTCGCCGATCCGGCAGAACTGGTGGATGCCGGCGTTCCAGCCGATGTTCACGTGGTCGCCGACGTGCACATGGCCGGCGACGGCGGAGTGGCTGGAGATGACGAGGTGGCTGCCAATGACGCAGTCGTGCGCGATGTGCGAGTAGGCGAGCAGGGTGTTGTCGTCGCCGAGGAGGGTCCATTCGCCTTCCTGGGTGCCGAGATGGACGCTGACGTACTCGCGGAAGACATTGCGGGCGCCGACCTTGAGGCCGGGCTTGCCGGGGCGCGCCTTGAGGTCCTGCGTGCGGCCGCCGATCACGGCGTAGGGAAAGACTTCGCAGTCCGGTCCGAGCTGGGTGAAGCCTTCGACGGTGGCGTGGTGGTGCAGGACGCAGCCCGCGCCGAGGGTGACGTCGGCCCCGACGTAAGCGTAGGCGCCGATGGTGACGTTGGCGCCGAGCTGGGCGCCGGGCTCGACGATGGCGGTGGGGTGGACCGTGGCCATGGGTCAGCCCGCCGGGGAGTCGGCGATGGTGAAGAGGAGCTCGGCCGACGAGACGACCTCGCCGTTGACCAGGCACTCGCATTCCGCGGCGGCGATGCGGCCACGGACCTTGGTGAGCTTGGCGCGGATCTCGAGAGTGTCGCCCGGGGTGACCGCCTTGCGGAACTTCACCTTGTCGGCGCTCATGAAGAACACGACCTTCGGGGCCTCGTCAGCGGCGCCGCGGCGCAGCATGATGAGGCCGGCGGCCTGGGCCATGGCCTCGACCTGCAGGACGCCCGGCATGACCGGCTGGCCCGGGAAATGGCCTTGGAAGAAGGGTTCGTTGATCGTGACGTTCTTGATCGCGACCAGGGAGTCTTCGGTGAGCTCGACCACGCGGTCGACCATCACGAATGGGTAGCGGTGGGGCAGGGCGTTGAGGATTTGGCGGATGTCCAGGGCGGTGCCGATCGGGGCGGTCGGGGCCTTGACCTTGCGGGCGGGCTCGACCTTGGCCTTGGGCGCCTTGGATTCCTGCCACTGCTTGCGGATCGCGGCGGCCAGGCGGGCGTTGAGCGCGTGGCCGGGGCGGACGGCGATGATGTGCGCCTTGACGCGGACTCCAGCCAGCACGATGTCGCCAACGATATCGAGGATCTTGTGGCGGACGAGCTCGTCCTTGAAGCGGAGGGGCTCCTTGCTGACGATCTTGTCGCCCTTGAGGATAATCGCGGAGTCGAGCGAGCCGCCTTGGATGAGGCCCTTCTTCAGGAGCGCTTCGATGTCCTCGTAGATGGTGAACGTACGGGCCGGGGCGATCTGCGCGACGTAGCCTTCCGGGTCGATGTCGGTCGTCAGGTGCTGCGTGTGGATGCCGCGGTCGTCGGCGGAGGTGCAGGTGATGCGGAGGCCGTCGAACGGCAGGGCGATGATCGAGCGGCTGCCTTCGTTGATGGTGATCGGCTGCGTGAGCGTGAAGACTTCTCGGGCGGCGTCCTGTTCGATGATGCCGCACTGGTGGATCAGCGTGGTGAACGGACGCGCCGAACCGTCGACGATTGGCGGCTCGGAAGCGTCCATCTCGATGATGGCGTTGTCGACGCCCATGCCGCTGAGCGCGGAGAGCACGTGCTCGATCGTGTGGAGCTTCACCGCGTCGGAAGAGACCGTCGTCTTGCGCTCGAGGTCGGTCACCATCTCGGAGACGGGGCGGACCTCGGGCTTACCGAAAAGGTCGATGCGGCGGAAGACCAAGCCAGTGTCGGGGGCGCCGGGCTTCAGGGTCAAGGTGACCTCCTGGCCCGTGTGCAGGGCTTTGCCTTTAACCGAGGCTTCACGTCCAAGGGTGCGCTGTTTCATGCCGTTCACCTAGTTATTCACACCCCCTCCCCCCTGTAAAGGCATACTTTTGAGCAGGTTGCGGCACTGTTAGACTTATTCCCGAGGGGGTGGGATAGGGGTGGTGTGAATGGGTTTTGGGGGTGGAGGGGAAGGCTTAGGGAATAGGGTTAGGGGGAGGGTCAGGGGCAGGGGGAGATAGAGAGCAGGAGGGCTCGGGCCGGGGCTAGGGCTGGGGCTTGGAAAGACAGAGAGGCAGGTACGATCCAGGTGAACGCGGTCGCCCGTGTGCGGAGTTATTCACGGACGCCTGAAGTCGGTCGACGCAGGCACTTCTTTCGCGCGACGTTCGGCTCTCTCCTGACCCTGTCCCTAGCCCTGTCCCTGTCCCTGCGACGCTTCACGCGTCGCCCGCACTTGTTCACACGAGTCCGCCGTTCCTTGACACTGCCGCGTCGCGGGCAAATCGTCCGCCCGTGCTGCTGGTCATCGACAACTACGACTCCTTCACCTACAACCTGGTCCAGTACTTTGGTCAACTGGGCGTGGAGCAGAAGGTCTTCCGCAACGACCAGATCACCGTGGAGGAGGCGCTCGCGCTGAATCCCGA